>JAFIHP010000200.1 GCA_017849335.1 Actinomycetales bacterium
ACTCCCGCGATCACCGCGCTGACGGCGCAGATCACGGTCGTCTCGACGAACCAGACGCGCTCGGCGTCGGTCACCGTCCGCCGGAGCGCGTCGACGCCCAGCCGGCCGTCCAGAGTCAACGCGTCGTGGACCACGATCGCGGTCGGCAACAGGACGAACACCCCGACCAGGAGCACCAGCGGCACGATGACGAGCGCGGCGAGACGCGCGTCCCGCCCGACCGACCCGCGCACTGACCACCCCATTCCCCCGGTTCGCGCAGGCTAGCGGCGCCGGCGCCCGTCGCGGCCCCTCCGCCGCGCGCCGCGCCGTGCCCATCGCGCGAAGAACCTGACGTACCGTGGAACGATGCGCGTCACCCGCTGGCTGGTCATCGTCGCCTTGGTTGCGGCCCTGGTCGCCGCAGCCGCCGGCGTTCCCGCCGCTGCGGCGCCACCGCCGTACCACCCGTCGCGCCTGGCGCATGTCGACGGCGCCGACCAGGTGGTCGTCGTGACCGCCCCGTCGTGGTCGTCCACCCACGCCACGCTGCGGGCGTACGAGCGCACCGCCCGCGGCTGGCGCCAGGTCGTCGCGGCGACACCCGCGCGACTCGGCTGGAGCGGGCTCGCGCCGGCCCGCGAACGTCGCCAGGGAACGGGCAAGACCCCGGCAGGCACCTTCGCGATCCCCCGCGCGTTCGGGCGGCTGGCGGACCCGGGCACCCGACTCCCGTACCGCCAGTTCGACCGCAACGACGCGTGGACGTACGACCCACGCCACCCCTCGACCTACAACCTGTTCCAGACGGCCGACGTGTCGTGGCGGTCGTACGGCGGCTACGTCGAGCGGCTATGGGAGTACGGGAGCCAGTACCGCTACGTCGCCGTACTCGACTACAACCTTCCCGGCGGCACGGTCACGACAGGACCGGACGGGATCCGCCGCACGGACGCACCCGCGAACACCCGCGCCGGCGGCGGCATCTTCCTGCACGTGAGCAACGGCACGAAGACCGCCGGCTGCGTCGCGATCCCGCAGGCGGCGATGCGGCAGGTGCTCCGATGGCTGGACCCGGCCAAGCACCCGCGCATCGTGATCGGTCCGGAGTCGGCGATCACCCGCATGTGACTCCCGTCGCGCGGCTGCGCGCGAGGTCGCCGTCAGCCGATCCGGATGTCCTGCAGGGCCGGGAACGCCTCGCGCCAACGCGCGGTCTCGTCCGGGTCGACGTCGACCACGACGACCTGCTCGTGCTCGGCGCCGTGCGCCGCGACGGCGCCCGTCGGCGACACGGCGACGGAGTGGCCGCCCAGCCGCGTGTCGCCCTGCAGGCCGACCTCGTTGCAGGCCAGCACCCACGCCTGGTTCTCGATCGCGCGCGCGCGCGTCAGCACGTCCCAATGCTCGATGCGCGGCGTCGGCCAGCCCGATGCCACCAGGAAGGCCGTCGCCCCGCCGTCCGTCAGCGCCCGGAACATCTCCGGAAAGCGGAGGTCGTAGCACGTGGCCAGCCCGGTCGGCCCGAGCGGCGTGTCGACGACGACGAGCTCGTCGCCGCCGCTCATGAGCACCGTCTCTCCCCCGTCGAAGCCGAAGAGGTGGACCTTGCGGTACGACGCGGCGAGCTCACCGTCCGGCGCGAACAGCACGCTGGTGTTGTAGTGACTGCCGTCGGCATCCACCTCGCAGAACGACCCTCCGTGCAGCCAGATCCCGTGCTCCGCCGCCAGGGCTCCCAGCGCCGCGACCAGCGGTCCGTCGAGCGGCTGCGCATGCTGGCGCGCCGCGTCCACGTCGAACGCGCCGACGTGCCACAGCTCCGGCAGCACGACCATGTCGGCGTCGGCCGCGGCCTTCTCGACGAGGGCGAGCGTGCGGGTCACCCGGTGGGCCACCGCCTCCGAGGTCGAGCAGTCCAGCTGGACGAGCGCCACGCGAACGGTCATGTGCCGGACTCTAGCCAGCGGGCGGCGATACGTTCGGGCCATGCGACCGACCGACGCCCCGACCGTCCCGGAGCTCATCGACGTGTGGGAGGCGACGCTCCTGGAGCCGGTCACGCTGTGCGCGGACCTGACCGACGCGCAGTGGCACGCGCCGTCCCTGTGCCCGGGCTGGGAGGTGGCCGACGTCGTCGCGCACATGGCGGACATCGACGCGACCCTCGCCGGGCTGCCGCGGCCGGACCACGAGCCGGACTGGGACCGGCTGCCGCACGTCGCCAACGAGGTCGGGAGGTTCACCGAGATCGCGGTGGACGCCGCGCGCGGGAGCGACCCCGCCGACCTGCTCGCCCGGCTCCGGGAGGTCGCCGCCGTGCGCCGCGCACAGCTCGACGCGTTGCCGGTCGACGCGGAGGTGCTCAGTCCGTTCGGCCGGCCGACGACGCTCGAACGGCTCGTCCGCATGCGCACGTTCGACCTGTGGGCGCACGTACAGGACGTCCGGGCGGGCATCGGAGCGGACGGTGGCTGGGGCAGCGACGGCGCCGTGGTGTCCTTCCAGCAGATCTCGCGGTCGCTGATGGTCGTGTGGTCGTCGCTCGACGCGCCGGCCGGTGCCGTCGTCCACCTCGTGGTGACCGGTCCGGGCATCGAGGCCGACGTCTGGGCATCGACGGACGGCGCCGGCCGCGGTGCCGTGAGCGGTCCGGTCCCCGATCCGGCGGTGGAACTCGAGCTGTCCTGGCCGGACTACGCGCTGCTGTCGTGCGGCCGGATCACCGCCGACGAGACGCGTGCACCGGTCGTCATGCGCGGTGACGCCGACCTCGGTGGGCGGCTCGTCGCGGAGCTCGCCATCACCCCGTAGCCCCGCCGCGGGAGAAACGGCACGACACGCCGGGGGTCGGCTCCGTTTCGCTCCGTTTCTCCCGCGACGCGGGACAAACGGGGGCGGCGGGTCAGGTGGCCAGGGCGGTGGCGATGGATGCGAGCGCCGCGGATGCCTGGGCGCCGTCGAGGACCCGGTGGTCGAAGGCCATCGTGAGCTGCACGACCGGACGGACCGCGACCTGGCCGTCGACGACCCAGGGCCGCTGCGCCACCTGGCCCATCGCGAGGATCGCCGCCTGACCCGGGGTCAGGATCGGCAGGCCGCCGTCGATCCCGAACACCCCGACGTTGGTCAGCGTGACCGTGCCGCCGAGGAAGTCCGCCGGCCGCGCCTGCCCTGTGCGGGCCAGCGACACCGCATCCTGGATCCGCCGCGCCAACGCGACGAGGTCGTCGGTCTGCGGCTCGCGGACGACCGGGACGACGAGCCCACGTCCGGTGTCCGCGGCGATGCCGAGGCCCACCTCGTCCGGCAGCACGATCTCCGGGCCGGCCGGGGCGTCGTTCCACACGCCGTGCAGCAGCGGCTGCTCCCGGACCGCGTCGACGAGGGCGGCCGCGGCCAGGACGAGCGGCGACAGGCGGACACCGTGCGCCTGCGGGAGGTCGCGGAGCGCGTCGAGCCGGGCCCGGCCCCCTGTGATGTCGACCTCGACCCACACGGCCGCCTGGGGTGCGGCCACCGAGGCGCTCATCGCGCCCGCCGTCGCCCGCCGCACGCCTCGCACGGCGACCCGCTCGCCGGCGGGAAGCGCCGCACCGGTCGCCGATCGTCCTTGCGCAGCAAGGACATCGGCCCGGGTCACGTCACCGTTCGGGCCGGACGGCGGCACGGCCGACAGGTCGACTCCGAGCTCGCGCGCCAGACGCCGGACCAGGGGCTTGGCCCGCGGGCGCGACCGGCCGGCACCGGGCACCGACGGAGGGCGTGCCGGCGCGGCGCCCCCGACGGCGCGGCGGCGGCGCCGCGCCGAGCCCGTCGCGAC
>JAFIHP010000201.1 GCA_017849335.1 Actinomycetales bacterium
GAGGCGCCTTCAATGGTCGCTAGAGACAGGGCAAAAGCGACATAAAGGGCCAAATGACGACCATTCAAGGCGCCTCGCGGGAGGGGCCTCGAGCGGGAGGCACCTACCGGGCGACCGCCTCGTCGTCCTCGTCGTCGTCGTAGTACTTCGCGTACGGGTCGTCCGCGTAGGGGTCGTCCTCGTCATCCACGGAGTCGTCGACCGACTCGACGTGGCTGTCCGACCCGTCGCCGCTCCCCAGCTCCGCCTGCAGACGGTCGAAGTCGGTCTGCGGCCCGCCGTACTTCAGCGCGCGGGCGACCTTCGTCTGCTTGGCCTTCGCACGGCCGCGCCCCATGGCTCGACCCCCTCATCCGGGCTAGCGTCCCGGCTCTACGTGGACACAACGCACCGCACCGTCGCACAGACGACCAGCGCGGTTAACGGAACCCTAGACTACCCGCTCCCCGTGCGTGTGTCGGTCAACGGGCCGGGCGTGCCCGATCGATCCGCTCCTGCGCCTCGCCGAACGCGGCCACCAGCGGCGTCACGCCCTCTCGGGCCGCCCGGTCCAGCACCCGACGGGTCGTTCCGTAGACCGCCTCGGTCTGCTGCCTGGCCCGGTCCAGGTCGCCTCCGGTGAGCTCGGCCGCCACCTGGATCACCCCGCCGCAGTTCACCATGAAGTCGGGCGCGTAGAGCACCCCGCGGGCAGCGAGCAGGTCGGCGACCGCGTCGTCCGCCAGCTGGTTGTTCGCCCCACCGCACACGATCGGCACCGACAGGCGGGCGGCGAGCTCGGCGGTCAGCAGGCCGCCGAGGGCGTTGGGCGAGAGCACGTCGAGCTCGCGGGCGAGCAGGTCGTCGACGGATGCGACGACCTGCATGCCCGGTGCGGCGTGCAGCACGTACGCGCGGGCCGACGGCGAGGGGTCGACGGCGACGACCCGCGCACCCAGCTGCGACAGGTGGGCGATCAGCCGGCCCCCGACCTTGCCGGCGCCCACCACGCCCACGGTGCGTCCGGCCAGGTCGTCCGAGCCGAACACGGTGGCTGCGCACGCCTGCATCCCTCGCAGGACCCCCAGCGCGGTGAGGACTCCGGAGTCTCCGACGCCGCCCCGCTCGGGGGAGCGCCCCGTGGTCCAGCGGCATTCCTCGGCGACGATATCCATCCGCCGAACGGTCATGCCGACGTCGGCAGCGGTCACGTACCGGCCGTCGAGCGAGGCGACCAGGCGTCCGAAGGCCCGCAGCATGTCGTCGGTCGCCAGGTCGGGATCGCGCACGATCACGCCTTTGCCGCCGCCGTGCGGAAGCTGTGCCAGCGCGTTCTTGTAGGTCATCGCTCGAGAAAGCCGGAGCGCGTCGGCGTAGGCCGCAGCCCGGGGTGAGGCAGCGGTGGTGTAGCCCGACAGGCGTACGCCGCCCAACGCGGGTCCGAGCACGGTGGAGTGGATGGCGACGACGAGCTCGCATCCGGTCGCCTCGTCTCGGGCGACCACCACCTGCTCGTGGCCGTCGAACGGCGCCCACGGGTCCACAGCGACGGGCCGGTCGGTGCTCATGCGGGGAGCCTAGGGTCTCCGGGCGGTCACATTGTCCGGTCCGGTTCCCTGGGGGGAGCGGGCAACGACGGGTTACGGTGAGGTTAGAGATTGTTGTGATTAGTCCGGTTCGAGTTGATCTCGACCGGGGATCCTGTAAGAGTGGCAAAGCGCCCAAACCGGGCGGACGCTAACGGGGACGACGGAGGTCCGATGAGTTCGCACGCAGGCGAACCCGAGCACCTGCTGACGCCCGCCGAGGTCGCGGCGCTCTTCCGGGTCGACCCGAAGACCGTGACGCGCTGGGCCAAGGCCGGCAAGCTGACCAGCATCCGCACGCTCGGTGGCCATCGCCGCTACCGGTCGTCGGAGGTGCACGCCCTGCTCGACGCGAATACGCCCAGTCGCCGGCTGGACATCCCGGCTGCCGGGTAGCGGTGGCCGATCCGGTCTACCGCCCGATCATCGGAGCGGCTCGGGGGCTGTTCGCCGCCCTCGGCCTGCGGATCGACATGGTCGGGCAGGAGAACATCCCGCTCTCCGGCGGCGCACTCCTGGCGATCAACCACACGAGCTACCTGGACTTCGCGCTGGCGGGACTTCCCGCTCACGCGCGCGGTCATCGGCTGGTGCGCTTCATGGCCAAGGACGGCATCTTCCGGCATCCCGTCGCCGGGCCGCTCATGCGCGGCATGAAGCACATCCCGGTCGACCGCGACGCCGGGACCGCGGCCTTCCGCGACGCCGTGCGTGACCTGCGGGCCGGTGAGCTCGTCGGGATCTTCCCGGAGGCGACGATGAGCCGCTCCCTGGAGATCAAGGAGATCAAGAACGGCGCCGTCCGGATCGCGCGCACCGCGAACGTCCCGCTGATCCCGATGATCGTCTTCGGCGGCCAGCGGATCCTGTCGTACGGTCACCGCGACCTGCACCGCGGCCGGACGATCGTCATCATGGTGGGAGAGCCGCTCGCGACGCCGCGCGGCGTCGACGTCGACGTCACCACCCAGGCCCTGCACGATCGGCTGGCCGAGCTGCTCGACCTGGCGATCGCGCGGTACCCGGACAAGCCGGCGGGGGCCACGTGGATCCCGGCACGGCTGGGCGGTGGCGCTCCGACCCCCGAGGAGGCGCTGGCCATCGAGGAGCGGGTCCGGGCCGAGAAGGCCCAGAAGGCGGCGAGCGGACCCGACGCGCAGCACCAGTAGGTCAGCGCCCGCGGTCCCAGTCCTCGAACGCGTCCACGGCGACGGGCAGCGTCGGGAAGATCCGGTCGGCGCCGATCCGCTCGCCGACGCCCTCGGCGCGCAGGAGCTCGAGAACCTCGGACTTGACCCGGACGAGGGCCAGCACGACCCCCCGGGCGTCGCACAGCCGACGCACCTCCTCGACTGCGTCGGCTCCGGTGATGTCGACCTCGGTGTTGCCCTCCATGTTGAGCAGGAACCAGCGGGCCGGCGGTTGCGCCGCGTCGACGGCAGCGAGGCACTTGCCCACGAAGTCGTCGGCGTTGGCGAAGAACAGCGGCGAGTCGTAGCGGAACACCACGAGGCCCGGCACCTGGCGGGCCCCGGGGTAGTCGTCGACGTCGTGCCACCCGGCGACGTTCGGCGGCTGGGCGAGCACCGCCGCGTGCGGGCGGGCGACGCGGGTCAGCAGCACGACCACGGAGATCGCGACAGCGACGAGGACGCCGTAGAGGATGTCGAACAGGAGGACGCCGGCGGTCGCCGACGCCGCGATGAGGAACTCTCGGTGGCGGAAACGCCACAGGCGCCGGAACTCGGCGATGTCGATCAGGCGGACGGCCGCGTAGATGACGAGGCCGCCCAGGGCGGCGGTGGGGAACGCGCTGATGACGGGCGCCAGGAGGAGCACCGAGGCGATGGTGAGGCCGGACGCGACGATCGAGTAGAGCTGGCTGCGCGCCCCGCTGCCCTCCGCGATCACGGTTCTACTGGCGCTGGAGCTCACAGGGAATCCGCCCACGAGGGCCGCACCGGCGTTGGCTCCGCCGAGCGCGACGAACTCGAGGTTGTTGTGGACGCGGTCGCCGCGGCGGCTGGCGAACGCACGCGCCGTCAGCAGGTTGTCGGTGTAGCCGACGACGAAGATCCCGACCGCGGGAAGGGCGAGGAGCTTCAGGTCGCCGGGGTCCATCGACGGCAGCCCGACGTGGACACCGGCGAACGAGACGTCGCCGACCGTGTGGATGCCGTAGGCCGACAGCCCGAAGGCCCAGGTCACGCCGGCGGCGAGCAGCATGACGAACAGCGGCATCGGCAACCGGGGGAAGCGGGGCGACAGGACGAGCAGCAGTGCCGCCACGCTCACCCCCAGAACGACGGTCGGGATCGATAGCCCCTCGCGTACGACGTTCGTCGCGAACGAGCTGACCGTCGCCAGGAAGGTGTCGCCGGCCGTGTCGACGCCCGTCACCTTGCCGAGCTGACTGCCGATCATGATCACCGCGACCCCGGCCATGTAGCCCACCAGGACCGGCTTGGACAGCAGGTCGCCGATGAAGCCCAGGCGAAGGGCTCCGGCGAGGAACGCATAGACCGCGACGATGAGCGCGAGCAGCGCGGCGAGGGCGGCATAGCGCGTGGGATCGCCCAGCGCGATCGGCGCGAGCGCCGCGGCGGTCATGAGTGCCGTCGTCGACTCCGGTCCGACGGACAGCAGCCGGGACGACCCGATGAGCGCGTAGATGACGAGGGTCACCGCGATGACGACGAGTCCGGCCTGGGGCGGGAGCCCGGCGATCGTCGAGTAGGCCATCACCTGGGGGATCAGGTACGCCGTGACGGTGACTCCGCCGACGAGGTCGCCGCGAAGGTCGCGGCGGTCGTAGTGCAGGAGGCGCCGAATCCCCAGGTGGCCCGTCACGTGATCACGCTAGGGCGTCGCGGCTAGGTTGCGGTGCATGACGGGCGAGCAGCAGACGCAGCCGGAACCAGACGACAAGGACTGGACGTGGGTGCTCGTCCGGCGCTGCGACGAGTGCGGCTTCGCGGCCGGTGAGGTGCCGCGCCACGACCTCGTGTCGCTGGCCGCCGACGTGGGCCGGCAATGGGACGCCACCTGGGCGGCGGCCGTGGAGGCTGACCCGACGCGTCGTCCGCGGCCGGCGGTCTGGTCGCCGCTGGAGTACGCGTGCCATGTGCGCGACGTCTACGACCTCGCGGTCTTCCGGACCGCGTTGATGCGCGAGCAGGACGACCCGGTGTTCGCCAACTGGGACCAGGACGCGACGGCCCTCGAGTCGGACTACGGGTCCACCGACCCGGCAGCGGTCGCCCCGGCGCTCGCGTCGTCGGCCCGCGCCTACGAGCGTGCGCTCGCGACGGTCCGGGACGAGGAGTGGACCCGACCCGGCCGCCGCAGCAACGGCAGCGTGTTCACCGTCGACTCGTTCACCCGGTACGTGCTCCACGACCTCGCGCACCACCTCACCGACGTAACGGGGGCCCGCTGGTCCTAGTCGTCCTGCGGCGTGCCGTGGGCGGCCATCAGGTCGGCGGCGTGGTCGGGGACGTAGTGGCTGAGCTCGCGCGGCGGGCGCTCGTACCCGGTCGGTGCCGGGCGGTGGGGGAGCTCCAGCGGCGGCCGCGTCGCGGCGAAGTACGGGATCGTGCTGAGCAGGTGATGGATCATGTTGAGCCGGGCGCGCCGCTTGTCGTCGGCCTCGACGACGTACCAGGGCGCCTCGGGGATGTCCGTGTGCACGAGCATCTCGTCCTTGGCCCGCGAGTAGTCCTCCCAACGGGTGATCGACTCCAGGTCCATCGGGGAGAGCTTCCACTGGCGCATCGGGTCCTGCAGCCGTGAGCGGAAGCGCGCCTCCTGCTCGGCGTCGCTCACGCTGAACCAGTACTTGCGCAGGATGATCCCGTCCTCGACGAGCAGCCGCTCGAAGATCGGCGCCTGGTGGAGGAAGCGCCGGTACTCGTCCGGCGTGCAGAAGCCCATGACGCGCTCGACGCCGGCGCGGTTGTACCAGGAGCGGTCGAACAGGCGGATCTCGCCAGCCGCCGGCAGCTGTTCGACGTAGCGCTGGAAGTACCACTGCGACCGCTGCCGCTCGCTGGGGGCCGGCAGCGCGACGATGCCGGCGACACGCGGGTTGAGGTACTGCGTGACGCGTTTGATCGCCGATCCTTTGCCGGCGGCGTCGCGGCCCTCGAAGATGACGACCAGTCGCGCGCCCTCGAGCCGCACCCACTCCTGAAGCTTCACCAGCTCCGCCTGCAGTCGGTAGAGCTCCTTCTCGTACAAGCGCTTGGGGACGCGCCCGTCGTCCGTCCGGTCGCCGGCGTTCGTGTGCTTCTTGGCCATCCGCGGAGTGTGGCACCCGGAGGGGGCCACTCGCTCGTCTACCGACCGCCTCGCCTATCACGGGTGCTGTGAGATTGCTGAGAACCCTTGCGATCCTTGATGATCCTCTTACATGAACCCGACTCGCGACTGACGTTGACGGGCGAGGCTGACGCCAGGACGCCAAGCCGGCCGAGTCCGGCGCGACGAAGGAGGCACCGTATGAGCACGACGCCCGAGAACGAGCCCGAGCCGACGCCCGCGGAGGCATCGACTGCCGCGATCGTGTACCCGCCGGCGCCAGCGGAGAGCGTGCCGGAGCCGACCAGCCGTGGCAGCCATACGCGGACCATCGTCGAGATCGTGGTGGGTGCCGCGGCGGTGGTCGCGATCTTCGTCGCGGGCGTGGCGGGCTTCGCGGTCGGCTACGCCGTCAAGTCCCACGACGACCGGCGCGACGTGGCCGGCGGCTTCGCGATGGGCCGGATGTGGGAGGAGCGCGGTGACAGCCCGTTCGGCGGGCAGTTCGGGCAGGACCCGCGTGGCAGTTCGAGCCAAGGCGGGCAGCAGCAAGGCGAGCCGTTCGGCCAGGGCGGTCGAGACGGCCAGGGGTGGGGCGGCATGATGCCCGGTCAGCAGCAGGGCCAGCCGGGTCAGCAGCAGGACCAGGATGGCGCAGGGCCCGGTGCGGTGCCGGCAACGCCGGTCCCGGCCGGCTGACCGACCGCGCAAGCCGACCGGGCAAGCCGACGGCGCGGAGGTATTCCCAGTACCACCGCGGGTGTCTACCGTTGGGCGATGCAGATCGCCATCGGTACGCGCAAGGGACTGTGGACCGCCGACCGGCGGGACGGAGCGTGGGAGGTCTCCCAGCCGCTCAAGCACATGGCCGAGTTCGGTGCCGTCGCCTATGCGCCGCGCGGCGACGGCGAGAGCCCGCGGCTGGTCGTCGGCGCCCGCAGCTGGTTCTGGGGGCCGTCGGTGCTCACCAGCGACGACGGCGGACTTACCTGGTCGGATCCCGAGGCGGGGGCGATCGCGTTCCCCGAGGACGCCGGCGCGGCACTCGAACGGGTGTGGACGCTCGAGCCCGACCCGTACGAGCCGGGCGTCGTCTGGGCGGGCTGCGAGCCGCACTCCCTGTGGCGATCGACGGACGGGGGCGAGTCGTTCACGCTCAACGACGCGCTGTGGGACCACCCCCACCGGCCGACCTGGCAACCGGGCGCCGGCGGCCCGGCCGTCCACACGATCCGGCCGCGTGCCGACGGCTCGATGCTCGTCGCCATGAGCACCGGCGGGGTCTACCGCAGTGCCGACAAGTCCGCGGGGTGGACGCCGGCGAACCGCGGCATCCGCGTGGAGTTCCAGCCCGAGGAGTACCCGGAGTACGGCCAGTGCGTGCACCGGATCGCCCTCGACGGTGCCGACCAGACGCACGTGTACGCGCAGAACCACGGCGGGGTGTACCGGTCCGAGGACTCCGGCGACAGCTGGCGACCGATCATGGACGGCCTGCCCGCCGACTTCGGATTCGTGGTCCTGGCCCACCCGAGCCGCGCCGACACGGTGTGGGTCGTGCCGATCTCGACGGACACGATGCTTCCGCCGGACGGCCGCCTGCGGCTGTGGCGCACCGACGACGCGGGTGAGTCCTGGCGGGAGACCGGGGTCGGTCTGCCGGACGGCTTCTACGGCACGGTCCTGCGCGACGC
>JAFIHP010000202.1 GCA_017849335.1 Actinomycetales bacterium
CGCCGGCCAGGCCGCCCCGGGGCGCGTCGGCGGGTCGGAGGTCGGAGAGCCCGCGCAGCAGCGACTCGACCAGCGCCAGGTCGTCCGGGTCGACGTGATCGGGGTCGTCCGGGTCCGGCACGGCCGTCAGCGGTGTCTCAGCCATCGGTGCGCTCACCTCCCTCCGGCGATACGACGGGGTCGGGATCGGCCTGGTTCCGCAAGAAGGCCAGCCGCGTGGCGAGCTTGGCCCGGCCGCGGAAGCAGCGGCTCTTCACGGTTCCCGCCGGACAGCCGAGCATCCTCGCCGCCTCCTCGACGGACCATCCCTCGACGTCGACCAGGATCACCGCGGCCCGCTGCTCCTCGGGGAGCTCGGCCAGGGCCTCCAGGACGACCAGCTGGGTCTCCCGCCGGTCGAGATGGTCGACCGGGTCGGCGACCACGCGACCAGGCAGGGTCTCGTCGTCGTCGGGCAGGGTCCCGGCCGGGCGGGCCGCCCGCCGGCGCAGCCGGTCCAGGCTCGCGTTCACGACGATCCGGTGCAGCCACGTGGTGACGGCCGAGTCCCCCCGGAACTGGTCGGCGCGGCGGTAGGCCGAGATCAACGCGTCCTGGAGGGCGTCCGAGGCCTCCTCGGGGTCCTTCGTCGTGCGAAGGGCGACCGCCCAGAGACGGTCGCGGTGCCGGCGCACCAGGGTCTCGAACGCGTGCGGGTCCCCGGCGACGTGGGCGGCGAGCAGCTCGGCGTCGCTCACGTCGGTCACGCGCCGAGCCTAGGCGCACCCTCGGCTAGCCCGAGACCACCACGCTGCGGATGCCGCCCTGGTAGATCCCGGCGCCGGATGACTCCGCCGGGGGTACCTGCGTGAACCAGACCAGCACGTA
The DNA here is from genome assembly GCA_017849335.1 of Actinomycetales bacterium. Lineage (GTDB taxonomy): Bacteria > Actinomycetota > Actinomycetes > S36-B12 > S36-B12 > UBA10649. Next base: position 868 of record JAFIHP010000202.1, read on the forward strand.
GCGGCCGGTGACCGGCCGGGGCGCGCGGACGTCGATGTGGTCGCGTGTCGCGAAGCCGGACGCGAGCTCGGTCCACAGCGCCGGGTCGGGAAGGATCCGGTCCGCGACCCGGACGTCCACCCCGGTGCCCTTGCCCACCAGGTTCACGGACACCTGCTGGATGTCCTGCGGGCCGCCGAGGTCCAGGACCAGCCCCACGCCACCCTTGCCGTCGAGATCGGCCGACCGGTACTGCGACGTGAGCCACGCGGTGTCCGGGTCCGCGTCGTTGACCGTCGCCGCGAGCTCGTCGTTCTCCCGGCCCTTGCGCTTGTCCGGGCGCCCGTTGCCGTCGTCGTCGCCGAAGGGGTCGTACGACCGGAACCGCGTGATGGGGAACGTGCGCTCGATCCCAGATCCGGCCAGGTCGTCGACCGGCTTGGCAGGGCTGGTGAGCATCGGGTCCAGCCCGGTCGCCGTCGCTGTCGCGGCGATCGGGATTCCCGACGTCGTGATCGACCAGCCGAGCCAGGCCAGGCCGCCGACGACGGCGAGCGCCGCCACCAGGGCGACCCCGCGCAGCGACCAGCGCAGGGCGGCACCGCCGGGCGTCGCCCGGGCGGTCGGCCGGACGACCGTCGTCGTGACCGGGGCGAGGTGGTCCAGCGCGGCACCGACCATGGTGGCGAACGCGGCGGAGTCCGGCACCCGGGCGACTCCCCGGGGTCGTGCCGCCGACTCCACCGATCGCGCGACGACGTCGTCGATGCTGCGCGGCACGGCGGCCCGGACCTGCGACGGGGGAAGCACGACGTCGCCCTTGCGCGGCGCCGCCGGTGCGCTTACGGCGCTGTCCCCCGGCCAGTAGCCGGTCGTGAGCAGGTAGGTCAGTGAGCCGAGCGCGTCGACGTCGCCGGAGCGGCCGGACTGCACGGCCGACGTGGGCCCGAACAGCGCGGCGTCGACGGCCAGCCCACGGATCCGGACCTCGCCCGCGTCTGTGATGAAGACGCTCGAGGGGCGCAGCCGTCCGTGCTCCACGTTGTCGGCGAGGCCGGCGGCGATGGCCCGGGCGACCTCGGCCACGAGGGACAACGCGTCGGCGGCGCCCAAGGGCGTCCCGCCGCGGTCGGCGAGGGTCCCCTCCAGGTTGCGACCGCTGGCCCACTCGGAGACGACGGCCACCCGGGCCGGGTCGGTCGACGTGGCCGGCAGGTCGAGCATGTCGAGCACGCGCAGAAGGCGGCGGTCGTCGACGCGCGCGGCCGCCTGCGCGGCGCCCAGCACCGCCGGACAGCGCGGGTCGTCGGCGGGCAGGACCCGCACGGCGACGGGCCGGTCGAGGACCTCGTCGTAGGCATGCCACAAGAGCACCTCGCCGTGCGGGCTCGGGTCGGCGGCCACCAGGTCCAGCAGGTGGTACCGACCGAGCTGCTCGGTCGACCTCATCGGGCGCTCCTTCGACGCAGCCGGGCATGGCCCCGGCTCACGAGCGAGAGTACGTCGGCGACCTCCTGGATCCGCAGAACCCAGGCGGCTGCCGCGAACACGACGATGCCGGCGAGCGAGGTCGTCGCGACGTTCACGGCGAGGAGGACGTGCCCCAAGGACTCCACCCCACGACCCTCGAGGTCGATCAGGGCGCGCGTCACCGCCAGCATCACACCGACCGACACGACGCCGGCGATCAGCAGCCGTCCGATGACCCACGCGGTCCGCCGTGACTCCAAGGTCCCCAGCCGTCGGGCGAGGACCCACCACGTCACGACGAGGCCGATCCAGTAGGACAGCGAGTAGGCCAGGGCCAAGGAGGCGACCTGGGTGCCGCCGTGGCCGGCGAGGGCGAACAGCGGGTACGCCAGCGCGAGGAGGATCACGCTGAACACGACCGTCAGCCAGAACGGCGTCCGGGTGTCCTCGAGGGCGTAGTAGCCCCGCAGCAGCACGTAGAACAACGTGAACGGGAGCAGGCCGATCATGAAGACCGACACGATCAGCCCCATCAGGCCCGCCTGCGCCGCGGAGGCCGCGCCGTAGCCGAAGAGCAGGATCGAGACCGGGACGCCGGTCACGACGAGGATCGCCGCGACCGGGACGATCAACGCTGCGACCAGCCGCATCGTCCGCGCGACGTCGGAGCCGACCCGACGGAGGTCGCCCGCGTGGGCGACGCGACTCAACGCCGGCAGCATCGCCGTGACGATCGACACCGTGATGACCGAGTGCGGGAGCATGAAGACCAGGTGGGCCTTCTGGTACGTCGTCAGACCCGCCGCGACCGAGTCGGCGCTGCTCGCGTTGACGTTGGCCTGGGTGGCCAGGCGGGTGATGAACACGTAGGCGACCTGGTTGACCAGGACCAGCCCGACGGTCCACATCGCGAGCGACCCCGCTCGTCCGAGGCCGGCCCCGCGCCAGTCGAACCGCGGCCGCCACGCGTACCCGCTGCGCCAGAGCGCGGGCACGAGGATGACCGCCTGGGCGACGACGCCGAGGGTCGTGCCGATGCCGAGGATCAGGACCTGTTGCGTGGTCAGCTCGCCGTCCGCGGCGGCGCTCGTCCCGGCGACGGCGATGAAGAGCAGGAACGTCGCGATCGCGACCACGTTGTTGGCGATCGGCGCGAACATCGGCGCCCCGAACCGCCCGCGGGCGTTGAGGACCTGGCCCAGCATCGCGTACATGCCGTAGAACATGATCTGGGGCAGGCACAGTCGCGCGAACGCCACGGCGAGGTCGTACTCGTTCTGCGGATAGTCGTCCGGGGTGTACAGGTCGACGATCCACGGAGCCGCGACGACCGCGACCACCGACAGGACGAGCAGGGCGGACATGACCAGCGTCAGCAGGCGGTCCGCGTAGGCCCTCCCCCCGTCCTCGTCCGTCGCCATCCGGCGAACCAGCTGCGGGATGAACACCGCGTTGAGGGCGCCGCCGATCACGAGGATGTAGACGATCGTCGGCAGCGAGTTGCCGAGCGAGAACGCATCGGACACGAGGTAGAACCCGAGGGCGGCCGCGGCCGCGACGTCGCGCAGGACGCCGGTGACGCGCGAGACGATCGTCCCGGTGGCCATCACCGCGCTGTTGCGGGCGAGCGACGCGTTGGTCGCCGCGGGTGGGTTCGCCGGGACATCGCCGGCCTGCTCCTCGCTGGGGAGGGCCGCGGCCTCGAGCGCGCCGTCGGCGATCTCGGCCTCGTCGGGCTCGTCGACGGTCATGACGGCATGCTCCCGGTCGGTCGAGGCTTACGTGTCCCGCGGATCCGTCGCACGATCCCCACGACCACGAACACCGCGATGGCGACGAACGACGCGGCGACGACCCACGCCGCGGCCCGCGCGTAGGCGGTCGAGCTGACGACGATCTTCGCCGGCTCGCCGAACGGCTGACCGTCGGCGGCCAGCAACTGTACGTCGACCGCCAGCGGGTCGCTGCCGACGACGGAGGCGTCGATGTCGACGCTGGCCATCTTCCCGGCGTCGATCTCGATCCCTTCCAGCGGTGCCGCGTCGAGCCGGAGCGACGGACGGCCGATGAGCGTGACGCCCACCGTCACCGAGCGGTCCAGGTCGTTCACGATCGTGACCGGAACACGCCCCGCGTCGCCGCTGAGCGTGACCGTTCCCTCGGACAGCACCCGGACCTGGCCGGTGAGGGCGTCGAGCTGCCGCGAGATCGTGGTGAGGAGCCGGTCGGCGGTCGCGGGCTCGGTGCGCCAGCCGGAGGATTCCGCGCGCAGCAGCGCCTGGGAGAAGGGCTCGCCGATTCCTGTCGGGTCGTCGACGACCGAGGTGAAGACGTCGAGCTCGCGTGAGATCCGCGCCACGCGATCGAGGTAGGCCGCGTCCAGCTCGGCGTCGCGCGCCTTCTGTCCGTAGCCGCCGCGCTTTCGGGCGGTGCCACCGGCCGGCTGCTCCGTCACGTTGGACAACGACTGGGCCGACAGCCAGGGGGCGGTGCGGGTGGCGCGCAGCAGGGGGTTCAGGAGCGACGCGGTGATCGTCCAGCGGACGTCGTCCGGTCCCACGACCACGGACCGCATCGCGTCCGACGGCAGGGTCTGGGCGAGCACGGCCGTCTGGGCGAGGAACAGCTGCCGGGCGACGACCACGTCGGAGGCGGTGCGGGTCGGGGTGGACACGATCGCACTGAGTCCGGGGTCTCGCAGGACGCCCCGGATGGTGCCGACGGACGTGGGCAGTGACGCGACCGGATCGCCCTCGGCGGCGGCCTGCCCGTCGGCCGGGGGCACGGCGTCCGCGGACAGCACGACCGTGTCCACGCCGGCCGAGCCCAGCACGTCGAGTGTCGCGCGGTCGACCCGCCCGAACGGCGCCCAGTACAGCCCGTCCGCGACCGCGTGGCCCAAGGCGGCGCGCGCGATGGGAGCCGCCTGGGTGACGGCACGGACGACATCGTTCGACAGGTCGGCGCGGGTGAGGGCGGACGCGTCGACGTCGGCGTAGGGCAGCACCCCGACGGCGCTGTCCGCCGCCACGTCGCGGATGCCGTCGAGCCACTCCCGCGCCGCCCCTTCGTGGTCGCCGAGGACGACCGCGCCCCCGGACTGGACCTGGTAGCCGTCGGTCATGGCGTCGGCGGTCTGCAGCAGGGAAGGGTCGGCGAGCCACGACACGGTGTCCTCGTTCCGCCGGCCCACCTGCAGGAGCGTGTCCAGCCGGCCGCCGGCGGAGAGCTCCTGCGGCGTGCGGTCCCCGATCAGGACGCCGTCCGGCGCGCGCGCGGGCCAGTCCGCGAGCGGCCACAGCCAGGTGAGGTCGACCGGGGTGATGTCCTCGCTGCCACCGCGGTACCAG
>JAFIHP010000203.1 GCA_017849335.1 Actinomycetales bacterium
CCGCCTGCGCCGGCGGCACCGGCTCGGGCGCGGTCCAGCCGGCGCCGCTGACCCGGGTCCCCCGCGCGCGCAGCAGGAGCCGCCCGTGCCGGGTGAGCACGAGGTGGTGGACGAGCCGCGTCACCTTCGTGCCCCGGTAGTACCAGAACGCCGGTGCGCTCACGGCGACGACGGCGTCGACCCGCCCCGGCCCGTCGGCCAGGAGCGCCGCCTCACGGACGACGACGGCGCCGCCCAGCGAGAAGCCCACCGTCACGACCCGGGCATACCCGAGCTCGCGGGCCCACGCGACCGCGGCCGCGACGTCGAAGACCTCGGTGTCACCGACCGACGACTGCCCCCCGGACCGCCCGTGTCCCCGCTGGTCGACAGCGACGACACCGCCGAAGGAGCGCAGGCGGTCCGCGACCCGCCAGACCCGCTCCTCCTGCCAGGCGCCGGTGAAGCCGTGGACGACGACCAGCGCGAGGTCGAGCGAGCGGTCCCTCGCGGCCACGTGCACCGCGCTGATCGGCACCCCGTCGGCGGCCGTCAGCCGGACCTCGTCGGCGTCCGGCGGCAGCTCTGAGAATGCGGTCTTTCTCACACGGCCCATTGTCCCGGATCCCGCGTGCCGTAGCCTGTGCCCGACCGCCGAAAGGAGGCCCCCATGCGGCTGATCCTGCTGACGCGCGCGATGGAGCCCTCGGCCGAGGTGCTGCCGGCACTCGGACTGCTCGCTCACCACGTGCGGACGATGCCCGCCGAGGCGACCGCGCTGCTGAGCGCTCCGGCCTGCGACGCCCTCCTCGTCGACGGCCGCCGGGACCTCCCCGCCGTGCGCGGACTGACCCGCCTGCTGCGCCAGACCGGGGTCGACGTGCCGCTCCTGCTGGTCGCCACCGAGGGCGGCCTGGCCGCCATCCAGTGGGACTGGGGCATGGACGACGTCCTGGTGGACACCAGCTCCCCGGCCGAGGTCGAGGCGCGGCTGCGGCTGGCGATCTCCCGGCTCGCCGACACGGCGGGCGCGCCGGCGGAGACGCCCGAGGAGATCCGCAGCGGCGAGCTGCACATCGACGAGGGCACCTACACCGCGAAGCTGCGCGGACGCACCCTGGACCTGACGTTCAAGGAGTTCGAGCTGCTGAAGTTCCTCGCGCAGCACCCGGGCCGGGTCTTCACCCGCGCGGTCCTTCTGCAGGAGGTCTGGGGCTACGACTACTTCGGGGGCACCCGGACGGTCGACGTCCACGTGCGGCGGCTGCGGGCCAAGCTCGGCGTCGAGTACGAGGCCCTCATCGGCACCGTGCGCAACGTCGGCTACCGGTTCGTGCCGGAGGGCACGGACGCGGCGACCCGGGCGACGCTGAGCGCCGAGGCGCTCGACCCGGCCGACGCCCTCACGCCCTGAGCACTCCCGGGCGCGGCGCCGCCGCCGTGGTCGAGGAGCGCGACCACCTCGACACGCCGACCGCCGCCGCCGTCCTCGACCTCGTCGAGCGGTGCGCCGACGCGGACGGCGTGCGCCCGATCTCCGAGCACGCGTGGCTGCACATCCGGCACGGAGGCGACGCCGGCTCGCGCCACCTGGTCGCGACCGTCGACGGCGCCCTGGTCGGGTACGCGCACCTCGACGTGACGGACGTCGTCGACGGACCCAGCGTCGAGCTGGCCGTCGACCCCGCCCATCGACGGATCGGGATCGGGCAGGCGCTGCTCGAGGCCGCGATCGGCGCGGCACCGGGCGGACGGCTGCGCATGTGGGCGCACGGCGAGAGCACCGGCGCCGACTCGCTGGCCGAGCGGATGGGCTTCACCCGCACCCGCACCCTGTGGCAGCTGCGACGCTCGCTGTTCTCCCCCCTCGATCGAGCGGTGCTTCCCGCGGGGATCGTCATCACGCCGTTCCGACCCGGCGTCGACGAGGAGGCGTGGCTGCGCGTGAACGCCCGGGCCTTCGTCGACCTGCCGGACCAGGGCGGCTGGACGCGGGCCGATCTCGACCTGCGGCTGGGCGAGCCGTGGTTCTCCGCCGCCGGGTTCCTGCTCGCCTGGCGCGGAGACGAGCTCGTCGGATTCCACTGGACGAAGGTGCACGCCGGGGGCCACGAGCCCATCGGCGAGGTCTACGTGGTGGGGGTCGATCCGTCGGCTCGCGGGATCGGGCTGGGTCGCACGCTGACGCTGGCCGGGCTGCACCACCTGCGGTCGCTGGGACTGGCCTCGGCCATGCTCTACGTCGACGCCTCCAACACCGCCGCGATCGCCCTCTACGAGAGCCTCGGCTTCGCCCGCTGGGACACCGACGTCCTGTTCCGCCGGTAGCGGGCCCGCGCTCCGCGCGATCCGCTCGACGTCCGCCACCCCAAGCGAGTGATCCGACGCCTCACGGACGGGTGTCGTTCATCCGGCTGTGGGACCATTCGGCCGTGACGACGCCTACGACAGACGTGCCCGAATCGGCCGACGCGGCCGATCACAGCGGCGCGCCCGCCGCCGAGCCGACCGCGGAACCCGTCGCGGACGCCCCCTTGCCGGCCGACCGGTTCCTCGACCGCGAGCTGTCCTGGCTCGCGTTCAACCAGCGCGTCCTCGAGCTGGCCGAGGACGACGACCTGCCGGTGCTGGAGCGCGCGAAGTTCCTCGCGATCTTCGCCAGCAACCTGGACGAGTTCTTCATGGTCCGCGTGGCAGGGCTCAAGCGCCGGATCGCGACCGGCATCGCCGTCCGGGCCGCCAGCGGGTACACCCCGCGCGAGGTGCTCGAGCGGATCTGGTCACGCGCCTACGAGCTCCAGCGCGAGCAGGCCGACCTCTTCGCCGCGGCAGTCCTCCCCGACCTGGAGGCCCACGGCATCCAGATGCTGCGCTGGGACCAGCTCACCCCGGAGGAGAAGGCCGAGGTCGGGGTCTTCTTCGAGGCCAAGGTGTTCCCGGTGCTGACCCCGCTCGCGGTGGACCCGTCGCACCCGTTCCCCTACATCAGCGGGCTGTCGCTCAACCTGGCCGTCGTCGTCCGCAACCCGATGACGGGTACCGAGCTGTTCGCCCGCGTGAAGGTGCCGCCGCTGCTGCCGCGGTTCGTCGAGGTCGCCCCGACACGGTTCGTCCCGCTGGAAGACGTCATCTCGGCCCACCTGCACACGCTCTTCCCGGGCATGGAGATCCAGCAGACGCACACGTTCCGGGTCACCCGCAACGAGGACGTCGAGGTCGAGGAGGACGACGCCGAGAACCTTCTCAAGGCGCTGGAGCGCGAGTTGATGCGCCGACGGTTCGGCCCGCCGGTCCGGCTGGAGGTCGAGGAGTCGATCGACCCGCACGTGCTGGAGCTGCTCATCAGCGAGCTGGGCGTCAACGAGCTGGAGGTGTTCCGGCTCCCCGGGCCGCTGGACCTGACCGGTCTGTGGACCCTGGTCGGGCTCGACCGCGACGACCTCAAGCAGCGCAAGTTCGTGCCGCGCACGTCGCGTCGGCTCACCGAGGTCGAGACCGCGTCGGCCCCGGACGTCCTGGCCGTCGTGCGGGAGCACGACGTGCTGCTGCACCACCCGTACGACTCGTTCTCGACCAGCGTCCAGCTCTTCCTCGAGCAGGCGGCCCGCGACCCGAACGTCCTGGCCATCAAGCAGACGCTGTACCGCACGTCGGGCGACTCGCCGATCGTCGACGCCCTGATCGACGCGGCCCAGGCCGGCAAGCAGGTCCTGGCGCTCGTCGAGATCAAGGCGCGCTTCGACGAGCAGAACAACATCGACTGGGCGCGCAAGCTCGAGGAGGCCGGCGTCCACGTCGTCTACGGCCTGGTGGGGCTGAAGACCCACAGCAAGCTGTCGATGGTGGTCCGCGACGACGGCGACCAGCTGCGCCGCTACTGCCACATCGGCACCGGCAACTACCACCCGAAGACCGCCCGGCTGTACGAGGACTTCGGACTCCTCACGTGCGACGAGGCCGTGGGCGAGGACGTGTCCAACCTGTTCAACGTGCTGTCCGGATACTCGATGAACACCGAGTACGAGCGCTTCCTCGTCGCACCGCACTCCGTCCGGACGGGCCTGATCGAGCGCATCGACCGGGAGATCGAGCATCACGAGGCCGGCCGCCCCAGCGGCATCCGGTTCAAGTGCAACTCGATCGTCGACGAGGCCGTCATCGACGCGCTCTACCGGGCCTCACGCGCCGGGGTGTCGGTCGACGTGTGGGTGCGGGGCATCTGCGCGGTCCGCCCGGGCGTGCCGGGGCTCAGCGAGAACATCCGCGTGCTCAGCATCCTCGGCCGGTTCCTCGAGCACTCCCGCGCCTACTGCTTCACCAACGGGGGGAACCCCGAAGTGTGGATCGGCTCGGCCGACCTGATGCACCGCAACCTGGACCGTCGGGTCGAGACGCTGGTGAGCCTGGCCGACCCGGAGGAGGTCGCGGACGTCGAGGCCCTGTTCGACTTCGCGTTCGACCCGACGACCTCCGGCTGGGACCTGCGCACGGACGGCACCTGGCACCGCCGGCTCTACGACGCCAACGGGCGACGCCTGCGGGACTACCAGGAGTCGCTCATCGAGATCAAGCGCAAGCGAGGGTTCGCCCCGTGAGCTTCTCCACGCACCGCGAGGTCGAGCGCAAGCTGCGCGTCCACGGTCTGTTCGACCTCCCGGATCTCGCCGCGCTTGACCTGGCCGACTCGGTCCGCCATCACGAGCCCTACGTGATGCGGGCGGTCTACCACGACACCGACTCCCTGGCCCTGTTCCGTTGGGGCGTCACCCTGCGCCGACGCGAGGGCGGCTCCGACGAGGGCTGGCACATGAAGCTGCCGGTCGCCGGAGCCGACGGCTCCGCGCGCGACGAGCTGCGCCTGCCGCTCGACGCGGGCCCGGTGGGCTCGGTCCCGAGCGCCCTGGTCGAGGTCGTCGCGCCGCTGCTGCGCGAGCAGCCGCTGCGACCGGTCGTGACGCTCTCGACCGAGCGCACGAAGGCCGTCCTGCTCGACGCGGAGGGCCGCGAGCTCGTGGAGCTCGTCGACGACACCGTCTCGGTCCTGCGCGACGAGCGCATCGTGAGCGTGTTCCGCGAGCTCGAGGTCGAAGCCGTCGACGCGGACGACCCCGACGCCATCGCCCTGCTCTCGACCGTGGTCGACGCCCTCGTCGCCCTCGGCGCCGAGCCGAGCACGCTGAGCAAGGCCGCCGCCGCCCTCGGCCCCCGTACGGCCGAGCCGCCGGACGTGCCGGCCTGGCCGCTGCCCGGCCCCGACGGGCTGGCGGTCGATGCCCTGCGCTCGGTGCTCAGCGAGCACGTCCGGCACCTGCTCCTTGCTGACGTCGGCGTGCGCCGCGACCTGCCCGACGCCGTGCACCAGATGCGCGTCGCGGCCCGCCGGCTGCGCAGCACGCTGGCGACGTTCGCGCCGCTGATGGACGCCGAGACCGCTGCGCCGCTGCGCGAGGAGCTCAAGTGGATCGCCAGCGAGCTCGGGGCCATCCGCGACACCGAGGTCATGATCGAGCGCCTCGGCCGCCACGCCGACGACCTCGACAACCCCCTCGACGCCCAGCTCGCCCGCCAGGCCGTCGACACGTCGTTGCAGCTGCGGCTGCACGCCGCACGGTCGAGCGCGCTCGCCGCGCTGCGCAGCGATCGGCACGCCCAGCTCGTGGCGGACCTCACCGTGGCCGCGGTCGACCCGCCGGTGACCGATGCCGCCTTCGCGACGTGCGAGCAGGCGCTGCTCCCGCTGGTCGCGCGCTCGTGGCGGCGGCTCGCCCGGGCGATCGCGGACCTGGAGCTCGACGGCCCGAGCCACGAGTGGCACGAGGCCCGCATCAAGGCGAAGCGCGCCCGCTACGCGGCCGACGCTGCCGCCGGCATCTTCGGCCGACGGATGCAGAACTTCGCGCGCACGCTGGCCGACGTCACCGAGCTGCTCGGCGACCACCAGGACGCCCACATCGCCCAGTCCATCCTGCGCGAGCTCGCGGCGCAGGCCGACACCGACGGGTCGACCGGAATGGCGCTCGGCGTCCTGCACGAGTACGAGGCCGACGAGGAGATCATCGACCGCTACCGGTTCGACGAGCTGTGGCCGCACGCCCGCAGCCGCGCCGTCAAGGCCGGGGTCGCCCGATGAGCGAGCCCATCCGGGCAGCGGGTGTCGTTCTCGTGCAGCGCACGTCGGACGGCCCGCAGGTGCTCGTCGTCCATCGCCCGCAGCGCGCCGACTGGTCGCTTCCCAAGGGGAAGCTGGATCCGGGCGAGCACGTCACGGTCGCGGCGGTACGCGAGTGCGAGGAGGAGACCGGCTTCACGCCGACTCTGGGCACGCCGCTGGAGACGCTGACCTACAGCGTCGACAGCCGGCCGAAGGTCGTCCACTACTGGCGGGCGTCCCCTCGTGGCGACGAGGGGTTCGCGCCGGACGACGAGGTCGACGAGATCCGGTGGCTGGCACCGGATGACGCAGCGAAGGTGCTCACCTACCCCACGGACCGCCGGCTCGTCGACGCCGCGATCCAGGCACCGGTGACTGTCCCGCTGGTGATCCTGCGGCACACCCAGGCCGTGAAGCGCTCCCAGTTCGACGGCCCCGACGACATGGACCGGCCCCTCACCGGCAAGGGGCGATCGCAGGCGAAGTCCCTCGTCGGGCTCATCGACGCGTTCGGGATCGAACGGGTCCATGCGAGCACGGCCCGTCGATGCCAGCAGACGGTGACCAAGGTGGCCCGGCACCTGCAGACGTCGATCGTCCCCGAGCCCGCCCTGACGGAGGAGGCTCACCGGGACGACCCGCAGGCCAGCGCCCTCTGCGCGGCGGGCCTGGCCCGCGCTCCCGAGCCCCTCGTGGTGTGCACGCACCGACCGGTGCTGCCGACGGTGCTCGATGCCGTGGCGCAGGCGTTGTCGCTCGACCCGGAGGACGCCCGGTGGCGGCGGGCGTGGTCGCCGAAGCTGCCTCCCGGTGGCGTGATC
>JAFIHP010000002.1 GCA_017849335.1 Actinomycetales bacterium
CAGGAGGAGAAGTCAGTTGCCCCACTCCAGGCGCGGGATGACGGCCTGCGCGACGTGGAAGTTGCCGCGATCGTCCGCAGTGTCCGGCTCGCGCGTCGAGGTCCGGTCCTTGACCACCGCGTTCTTGCCGAAGCCCGGCGCCAGCGGACGGCCCACATCGCGCTTGAGCCACAGGCGGAGCAGGTGCCGGCGACGCTGGATCTCCGGGTAGTCGACGAACTCCGTGCGCGAGTGCAGCGCTGCGTAGTTCAGCAGCCACTGCATGTCGCCGGGCTGGAAGTCCATGTCCAGTGCCACGCCGGGCTCGTAGGTGATCTCGTCGACCAGGTTGATCACGTCGATCTGGTCCTGCGTGAGGGCCGGGACGCCGGGGTACGCCTGGGCGGAGAAGATCATCGAGCTGCCGGCGTAGAAGCTGAACACGCCGTCGACGTAGCTGACCATCGGCGAGGTGTACGTCATCGCCGGGGCGTCCGGATCCTGCTTCTTCCAGTCCCAGTGGAACTCGTCGAACAGCCGGGGCGCGAGATCGGGACGCCGCCGCAGGATCTCGTTGTAGATGGTCGCGCCGCTGACCAGGCTGCTCGCGCCGCCGGACTTCGACGGCCGCAGGCACATCAGCGACACCACGTCCGAGCTGTCGGAGTGGAAGACGAGCTTGTCGCGGATCCGCGACGGCAGCGCGGTCGGGTCATCCATCGTCTTGTTCGAGGTGGCGATGATGTGGTCGATCAGGTCGCCGAGCTCGTTCTGGCGCATCGGGACGCCCAGGTGCAGGCCGATCACGAAGAAGATCGATCCGGACAGCGCGTCGGAGTACTCGTGCGTCCGCAGGCCGCGGATCAGGACGAAGCCGCGGCCGGTATCCATGTCCGCGCCCCACCGCTCGACCGCAGGCACGCAGACGTCCAGCGGGTAGTCCGCTGCGGTGACCGTGCGCAGGTCGGGATCGTCGTTCAGGAAGCGCCGGCCCACCTCCTCGAGCTCGGTCCGCTCAGCATCGCTGAGGACATAGACCCACTCGGTGGAGGTCGCGAGCTCGTCGCCACGCCAGGCGAGCGGGCCGCCCACGGGGGCAAGGTCGGTGGTGGTCGTCATTCGTCTCTCCGCTCGGTGCAGTGCTGGATCGTCAGTCGTTGCCCCAGAGCCGGCGAACCGACTCGAAGACCTTCTGGTTGTGGGAGATCTCCACGACGTTGCCGTCGGGGTCCTTCAGTGCGCAGATGTAGCCGACCTGCCCGCCCATGTCGCGGGGCTCCCAGTGCAGGGAGTCGAGCGCGCGCGCCTTCTCGGCCATCGCGTCGACGTCCTCGCGATTCGGGACCTCGATGCCGATGTGCGCGAACGGGTGCAGCAGGCCGAGCTGGCCACCGTTGTCCTTCGTGAAGGCGACGAAGACGAGCACGAACGGCGTCGCCGACTGGCCCGGGTTCGACAGCCATACGCTGCGACCGTCGGCGTCAGCGAACTCCTCGACGACCACCAGGGGGGTCAGCGAGGTGTAGAACGCGATGGTCTTGTCCAGGTCTCCACTGGGAAGCGCGACGTGCGTCCAGCGGGCCTCGGCGAGGGCGGACTGGGACATGAGGACCTCTTTCTGGTTCGTCTGCCCCGATGCTAGCCCGGGACACCGTATTGCACAATGAGATGGCGAATCGCAAAGCAAGATGGTTTGCTGGCTCCCGAGAGAGCCACGACGCGACGATAGGGAGTCCCGATGGAGTTTCGCGCGCTGGGCCGCACCGGAATCCAGGTCAGCCCGCTGTGCCTGGGCACGATGATGTTCGGCGCCTGGGGGAACACGGACACCGACGAGTGCGTGCAGATCGTCCACCGCGCCCTCGACGCTGGGATCAACTTCGTCGACACCGCCGACGTCTACGCGTTCGGGGAGACCGAGGAGATCGTGGGCCGGGCGCTCGCCGGCCGCCGGGACGATGTCGTCCTCGCCACGAAGTTCTACAACGCCATGGACGACGACCCCAACCACCGGGGCGCATCCCGCCGGTGGATCGTGCGGGCGTGCGAGGACAGCCTGCGGCGCCTGGGCACGGACTACATCGACCTGTACCAGGTCCACCACCCCGACGCGGGCACGGACATCGACGAGACCCTCGGCGCACTGTCGGACCTCGTCCGGGCGGGCAAGGTCCGGGCGATCGGCACCTCGGTCTTCCCGGCCGAGCAGCTCGTCGAGGCCCAGTGGGTGGCCGAGCGGCGCGGTCACGTCCGGTTCACGACGGAGCAGCCGTCGTACTCGATCTTCGCCCGGCACGCCGAGGCCGCGGTGCTTCCCACGGCTGAGCGCTTCGGCCTGGGCGTGCTGGTCTGGAGCCCCCTCAACGGCGGGTGGCTCACCGGCAAGTACCGCCGCGACGCGCAGGCCCCGGCCGACTCGCGCGCGGCGACGAACGGCGACCACTTCGACTACCGCTCCGAGGCCGCGCGGCAGCGCAAGCTGGACCTGGTGGAGTCCCTCGACGCGATCGCGTCGGAGGCCGGACTGACGATGATCGAGCTCGCCCTCGGCTTCGTGCAGTCGCACCGGGCGGTGACGTCGGCCATCATCGGTCCTCGCACGATGGCCCAGCTGGAGAGCCAACTGCCGGCGGCGGGCCTGGTGCTGCCGGACGACGTGCTCGACGCCATCGACGCACTCGTGGCGCCCGGCAGCGACGTCAACCCGTCGGACGCCGGGTACGTCCCCCCGGCCGTCGCGGAGGCGCGGCTACGCCGCCGCTGACGCCTCCGACGTCGCCAGCTTCCGCGTCCCGACGACGAGCGCGGCGAGGGCCGCCACGCCGGCGACGCCGGCCACGATCAGCGACAGCGGGCCGCCGGACACCTTGATCGCCAGCGCCCCGATCGCGGCACCCGCCCCCATCGCGGCGATCGCTCCCGCTCGGTGCCGCCACACGTGGGACGGCTGCCCGTGCCCGGCCAGCCTGCTCTCCCGGGCCAGGTTCGCGATCGTGCTGGTCACGACCACCGTCGTGATGTCGGCGTTCCCGATGGGCTTCACCGCCGCGACCTGGGCGCCCATGCACCCGGCGAGCAGCGTCGTCATCGTGATCATCTCGGCCTGGTTGATCTCGCCGGTGACGTGCCAGAAGACGGCCGACCCGAACGTGATGACAGCCGTGGCGACCAGGACCCACACCGCCGTGCGCGGCAACGACACGGGCTTGACCTTGCCGATCGTGCGCGACCCGATCACCGCCCCGACGAAGAAGCCGACGAGGGCGAGGGTGTTGTTGAGCAGCGGGATGCCGGGCACGCCCGTCGCGGCGAAGCCGATGAACAGCACGTTGCCGGTCATGTTCCCCGTGAAGACGCGGTCGAGGGCGAGGTAGGACGTCGCGTCGATGATGCCGGTCGCCAGGGTCAGCAGGAGCAGTCCCGCGGTGTGCCACGCGACGGGCCGGACGCCGCTCATGCGTGCGACTCCGCGACGAGCCGGCGCACGCTGGCGAGATGGACGCTCATCGCCCGGCTCGCCTCGGCGGCGTCTCCCGCCGCCACGGCCCGCAGGATCTCCCAGTGCCCGTCGATGGAGGACTGCCGGGCACGGCGAGACCGATGGGAGCGTCGGCGGTGGTCGAGGGTCCAGGTGTTCGCCAGGCCCAGCATCGTGGCCAGCAGGGGGTTCTGCGTCGCCTGCGCGAGGAGCAGGTGGAACTCCTGGTCGAGCTCGACGCTGCGCTCGGGGCTGAGCGAGGCGTCGGCCTGCCGAAGCGTCTCCTCGAGCATGAGGAGGGCCGAGCGCGTGGCGCGCTCGGCGGCGATCGCGGCGATCTGCGGCTCGACGACGAGCCGGAGCTCGGCGGCGTCGTCGACCTCGTGCTCGCCGAGCTGCAGCAGCGCACGCACATCGTCCGACGGGTGCCGCACGACCGTGCCGCGCCCCGGAGCGCGGTCGACCAGCCGCTTCGACTCGAGCGCGAGCCTCGCCTCGCGCCCCGAGGAACGGGACACCCCCCACCGGGCCGCCAGGTCCCGCTCGGAGGGCAGCCGTGAGCCCGGAGCCAGCTCGCCGCTGGCGATCAGCCGCTCGACGTGGACGACGAGCGACATCGAGACGGTCGCGGCGCGCGCGGGCGGCGGACTGATCGAGGTGGTGGTCACGAACGGCCCCTCGGGTAGCAGGTCGAGGCACGGAGGATGTCCGCGCCCGCGAAGCATATTGGCCCGATGGTCAGACCACTCCATGCACGTTTCGCAATCGTAAACTGTTGATTTCCAACGCCTTTTCAACTTGCTCGATTCGGCGGGCCTGAGTCACTGTGCGTCCACCTGGTCGGACCATCCGACCGAGCCGCCCCGCGAGACACCGCGTGCACGGGGCCGACACCGTCGAGGAGCGACCACGTGAGCACCGTCCTTCAGCCCGGCCTCGGACCCATCCTCGGCGAGCACTACCTGCCGGCCCGCGCGAGCGAGGTGCGCTGGGGCTGGCTGCCCAACCAGGACTCCCAGCCGGTCCTGGAGGTCGCGCCGGGGCAGACCGTGACGATCGACACCGTCTCCCACGAGGGGCTCCTGTACGACCAGGGGCGGGACCCGGCCGCCTACCTGGCGCAGTGGGGAGTCACGGAGGTGCTCGAGGACGCGATCGAGATCGCCGAGAGCGACATCGTGAACGACGCTGCCAGCGGCCCCCATGTCGTCTGCGGCCCGATCGC
>JAFIHP010000204.1 GCA_017849335.1 Actinomycetales bacterium
AGGCGGATCTGCCCCCGGGCGTCGTCAACATCCTGACCGGCGCCGGCGAGACCGGGCGCCTGCTCGTCGAGGACCCGGACGTCGACAAGGTGGCGTTCACCGGATCGACCGAGGTCGGCCGACAGATCATGCGCACCTTGGCCGGCACGGGCACCCGCCTGACGCTGGAGCTGGGCGGCAAGGCGGCGAACGTGGTGTTCGACGACGCCCCGATCGACCAGGCGGTCGAGGGGATCGTCAACGGCATCTACTTCAACCAGGGGCACGTGTGCTGTGCCGGGTCGCGGCTGCTCGTGCAGGAGTCCGTGGCCGACGAGCTGCTGGCGTCGCTCAAGCGCCGGCTCGCGACGCTGCGGCTCGGCGACCCCCTGGACAAGAACACCGACATCGGCGCGATCAACTCCGCCGCCCAGCTCGCGCGCATCAGCGAGCTCACCGCGGCCGGGGACGACGAGGGGGCCGAGCGCTGGACCGCGCCGTGCGAGCTCCCCGACCGCGGCTACTGGTTCCCCCCGACGATCTTCACCGGCGTGACCCAGGCGCACCGGATCGCCCGCGAGGAGATCTTCGGGCCGGTCCTGTCGGTCCTGACCTTCCGCACGCCGGAGGAGGCGGTCGAGAAGGCGAACAACACCCCGTACGGGCTGTCCGCCGGCATCTGGACGGAGAAGGGCAGCCGCATCCTGTGGATGGCGCAGCGGCTTCGGGCCGGCGTCGTCTGGGCCAACACGTTCAATCGGTTCGACCCGACGAGCCCGTTCGGCGGGTACAAGGAGTCCGGCTTCGGCCGGGAGGGCGGGATCGCCGGGCTGGCCGCGTACCTGGAGTCCTCGGAGGTGGCGTCATGACCGATCGGCTGGAGGTCCGCAAGACCTACAAGCTGTTCATCGGCGGCGCGTTCCCGCGCAGCGAGTCCGGGCGGACGTACGAGGTCCTCGCGGCGGACGGGTCGTTCCTGGCGAACGCGGCGCTCGCGTCGCGCAAGGACGGCCGCAACGCCGTGGTCGCGGCCCGCAAGGGGTTCGCCTCGTGGAGCGGCGCGACCGCCTACAACCGCGGCCAGGTCCTGTACCGCGTCGCCGAGCTGATGGAGGGCCGGCGCGACCAGTTCGTGGCCGAGGTCGCGTCCGCCGGCGTCAGCGCGGACCAAGCCGTCGCCGAGGTCGACGCGGCGATCGACCTGTGGGTCTGGTACGCCGGGTGGACCGACAAGCTCGCCCAGGTCCTGGGGTCGGCGAACCCCGTCGCTGGGCCCTACTTCAACTTCTCGCTGCCCGAGCCGACCGGCGTCGTCGTCGCCGTCGCGCCCGATCGCACGCCGCTCCTGGGCCTGGTCGCGGTGGTCGCGCCCGCCCTGGCCGCGGGCAACGCCGTCGTCGCGCTCGCGAGCACGTCCGCGCCGCTCCCCGCGATCACGCTGACCGAGGTCCTGGCGACCAGCGACGTGCCCGGCGGCGTCGTCAACGTCCTCACCGGCCGCCAGGAGGAGATCCTCCCGTGGCTGGCCAGTCACGCCGACGTCGACGGGCTCGACCTGGCCGGCGTGACGGACAGCGACCTCGCGACCTCCCTGGAGGCCGAGGCGGCCGGCACGCTCAAGCGCCTCCGCGGCCCCCGCCCGCATCAGGACTGGGCCGCGGCTCCCGGCCTGGCTCCGCTGCGCGCGTTCGTCGAGACCAAGACGGTCTGGCACCCGCAAGGCGTCTGACCAGCGACGCACGGGCCGTCCGGCCACTAGATTCCGGCCGTGGCGACCGCACGGGTGGTGTCGGAGCACCGCGCCCTGTTCGACGACCGGGGCGTGGTCCTGCGGTTCACGGCGATGAGCCGGCCCGGCGCGCCCATGGCGGCGAGCGCACGGGTACCGGAGGGCCGCGTGCCGTCCTGCGCCGCGCGAGCGGTCGCGCACCAGCTGCCCGGGTGGATCGTGCAGACCGAGGACTTCGCGCTCGCCGCGGCGATGATCAAGGCCGGCGCGCGACCGGTCCGTCACGCCTTCGTGATGCAGCGCGACCTACGTCACCCCATCGCCACGACGGCGGTACCGCGCGGGCTTCGGGCCGAGCCCCTCGATGCGGCTCGCTCCGTACCAGAGTGGCGGGCGGTCGTCCCGTCGTGGCACGCCGCCTACCCGCCGGACCACCCCGACCACTTCCATGGCGGGGAGGCCGAGGCGGTCGAGGCGCTCCAGCAGCTCGTCAGCGGCGAGGAGCTGGGCCCGATGCACGCCACCTCGACGCTCGCGATCGACGCCGACGGCACGCCGGTCGCCGGCATCATCGTGACCGTGACGGCGTTCGATCCGCCCTGGGGCGGTCCGTGGATCTGCGACATCTGGCGAGATCCGCGCCTGCGCGGGTCGGGAGTCGGGCCCTGGCTGCTCGCGTCCGCCCAGCGTCGCCTGCGCGAGGACGGGTTCGTGTCACTCGGACTCGCGGTGTCGGTCAGCAACCCCGCCCGACGGTCGTACGAGTCGGCGGGCTTCCGCGTCGTCGCCGAGACGCAGACGGTCCAGATGGGCGCCGACGCGCCGGTGGTGACCTTCCCGGCCTAGTCGTCCGCGGCGGTCCGGCCGCGCCGACGACGAACGACGACGAACACCACCCCGCCGACCACGACCACGGTGCCGACCGCGGCCAGCGCGACCCCGGCCACGAGGATCCGCGGCGCCCAGCGCCGTCCCGTGTTCAGCACGGACTCGGCCTTCACCAGCGCACCGTCGGTCTTCTCGAGCACGTCGTCGGTGCGGTCGAGCGCGCCGCGCACCTTGTTCAGCTCGGCGCGCAGGTCGTTGACCCGCGTCTGTCCGTTCTCGACCACGTCCACGATCGCCACGACGCCTCCCCGGGTTCGTGGCCCAGCCTACGTCGCGACCCGGGTCCGTTGGCGGTTCAGCCGTCCCCAGCGCCGACGGTGCCGGACGACGAGGATCGCGGATCCCGGATGCCGCCAGGTGAAGCGCGGCGGCGGCGGTCCCACGCGGCCGGTCAGGTGCGGGATCAGGAACTCGCGCGTCAGCACGCCCGCCTCGTCCTCGCGTCCGATCCGCAGCAGCCAGGACACGATGAGCAGGGCGGTCACGCGCGTCATGACGTCCTGCCGCTCCCGGCTGGCGGCGGCGTAGTCGCTGGTCGGATGCAGATGCGCACGCGTCGGCCGGACCCGGTCGCCGACGTACGCGCCGTCGCCGGCGTGCCCGAGCACTCGGGTGAGGAACACGTCGGAGAGGTACGCCAGCCACATCTCGGGCGGATAGGGCTTCAGGACGTTCCGGAAGGCCAGTGCCTGCTGGGGGACGAACATCCACGCCGTGGCCGCGATCTCCGCGGACGTCCAGTCCCGGTAGTGGTCCGCGGCATCGCCGGCATTGACCTGCCGCCCGTCCAGGGAGTAGCGGTGCGTGTCGTGGAAGCAGAAGACGAGGTCCGGGCGGGAGTCGAGGAACTCGACCTGGACGGACGCCTTGCGCGGGTCGTCCCAGTAGTCGTCGCCGTCGCAGAACAGGACGTACTCGCCCTCGGCCGCCGTCAGCGCCCGGGCCATCGCCGCGGCCGCGCTCCCCCCGTTCGTCTCCTGCAGCAGGAGCCGGAACCGGCCGGGGTGCCGTCTGTCGTACTCCCGGAGCACGTCCACTGTGCCGTCGGTCGAGCCGTCGTCGTGCACGATCATCTCGACCGGGAAGTCGACCTCCTGCGCCAGCAGCCCGTCCAGGCACATCCCGATGAGGTCGACGTGGTTGTACGTGATGACGACGAAGCTCGCCTTCGGCCGAACCGCCTCCCCCGTGCCGTCGGTCACGGCCTGTCGGTCATCCGCTCGGCCAGCACGGCCCGCAGCTCCGCATAGCCCGGTTTGATCCGCTCGTTGATCACGTCCAGCCGCTCGTCGAACGGCACGAACGCGCTCTTCATCGCGTTCACCGTGAACCACTGCAGGTCGTCGAGCCCGTAGCCGAACGCCTCGCTGAGAAGAGCCATCTCCTTGCTCATGCTCGTGTCGGACATCAGCCGGTTGTCCGTGTTGACCGTGACGCGGAAGCCGAGATCCCGCAGCAGCCCGATGGGATGCGTCGCGATGCTGTCGGCGGCCCCGGTCTGGACGTTGGACGTCGGGCACATCTCCAGCGGGATCCGCCGATCGCGGACGTACGCCGCAAGTCGACCGAGATGGGCCACCCCCGCCGCGTCGACCGTGATGTCGTCGATGATCCGGACGCCGTGACCCAGCCGGTCGGCGCCGCACCACTGGATCGCCTCCCAGATGCTCGGCAGCCCGAACGCCTCGCCGGCGTGGATGGTGAAGTGCGCGTTCTCGCGGCGCAGGTACTCGAACGCGTCGAGGTGCCGGGTTGGCGGGTACCCGGCCTCGGCGCCGGCGATGTCGAAGCCGACCACGCCGCGGTCGCGGTAGGCGATCGCGAGCTCGGCGATGCTGCGGGAGTGCGTCGCCGTGCGCATCGCCGTGAGGAGGACGCCGACCCGGATGGCGTGACCGGCCTCGGCGGCCGCGGCCTCCCCCTCGGCGAAGCCCGCGAGCACGGCCTCGACGATCTCCGGCTCGGTGAGCCCCCGCTGGGTGTGGAGCTCGGGCGCGAACCGGACCTCCGCGTAGACGACGCCGTCGAGTGCCAGGTCCAGGGCGCACTCCCGGGCGACCCGGGCCAGCGCGGCGGACGTCTGCGTGACGGCGAGCGTGTGGGCGAAGGTCTCCAGGTACCGCTCCAGGGAGCCGGAGGTGGAGGCGGCGGTGAACCACCGCGCCAGGTCGGCGGGGTCGGTGGTCGGCAGGCCGTCGTAGCCGACCTCCGCGGCGAGCTCCACGATCGACGCTGGCCGCAGGCCACCGTCGAGATGGTCGTGCAGCAGCACCTTGGGGGCGCGCACGATGAGGTCGGTCGGGACGGGGGCGTAGGCACCGGGGTCGAGAGCCATGGCCGCAACCTAGCGCGACCCGGGGCGGATCCGGACGCCTAGCATCACCCTGTGCCGTCGACCGTCACCGCGCTGCGCCGATATCCCGTCAAGGCCATGGGCGGCGAGGAGCTCTCGACGGTCGACCTGGATGCACGCGGCATCGTGGGCGACCGCTGGTTCGCGGTCACCGACGGCGACGGACGGCTGGCCTCGGGCAAGGACACGCGCCGCTTCCGGCGGCGAGACGCGGTGTTCGACTACGCGGCTCGGACGGTGGACGGTCGCGTCCGCATCGGGACCGTCGAGCCCGGCGGGCCCGAGTGGGCCGTCGACGACCCGGCGCTCGCGGCCGAGCTGTCCGCCACGATCGGCGTCCCCGTCACTGTCCAGCCGGAGCGCGAGACCCCCCACCAGGACGCGGCCGGCCTGTCGCTCGTGGGCAGCGCGACGCTGCGGTGGTGCGCGGAGCGCTTCGACGACGTGGGCGACCCCCGGCGGCTGCGGGCGAACATCGTGGTCTCCACCGACGATCCCTTCATCGAGGAATCGTGGGTCGGGCAGCAGGTCGACATCGGCACCGCGACGATCGTCGTCACCGAACGCGTCGTTCGCTGCCGGACGATCGACGTCGCCCAGGACGGCGTCGTCCCGCGCGGGCGCTGGCTCGCCGGGCTCGCCGCCGATCGCGACGTCCGCGTCGCCGTCTACGCGGAGGTCGTCTCACCGGGGCGGATTCGGACCGGCGACGCCCTGACCGTCCGATCGAAGTAATCCGATCGCACCACGGGCCGCCGGGGACGCGCTAGCAGGGCAGGATGGGCGCATGCGCACCGTCACCCGACTCGCCCTGGCCGCCGCGACCGCCGCCGTCGTCGGCTCCGGACTCGTCGCGTCGCCCGCCTGGGCCAAGAACGAGCCCGCGTGCCTGCCCAGCTGCTCCGGGGCGAACCTGGCGGGAGCGAACCTGAAGTACGCGGACCTCACCAACGCCGACTTCTCCAGCGCCAACCTGAGCGGTGCCAACTTCTTCGGGGCGACGCTGACCGGCACGATCCTCACGAACGCGAACCTCTCCAACGCGTCGATGCCGGGCGCCGACCTGCAGCAGAAGGACCTCACCGGGACCGTCCTCACCGGGACGGTCCTCAAGGACGCGAACCTCTCGGGCGCGCTGATGACCGGCGGCGACCTGTCGGGCGCGAACCTGCAGGGCGCGAACCTGACCGGCGCGGACCTGGAGGGGGCGACGCTGCGGAAGACCCGCCTGTACCAGGCGACCGCACAGAACGCGATCTTCGACGCCGCGAACCTCACCGGCGCCAACATGATGCAGGGCGACTTCTCGAAGAGCTACTTCACGGGCGCGACGTTCACCGGGGTCCTCGCCTACAAGACCTCGTTCCAGGGCTCGCAGCTTCCCCAGGCGCTGCTCAGTGGCGCGAACCTCCAGTTCGCGAACCTCACCGGCGCGGACCTGTCGGGCGCGAAGATGGTGAAGACGCGGCTGTGGGGCGCGAAGCTGGTCGGCGCGAAGGTGACTGGCGCGAACCTGAGCAACACCAATATCAACAACGCCACGTTCGCCAAGTCCGACCTGTCGACGTCCACTCTCAAGGGCGCGTTCGGGTCCGCGTCCTACAAGGGCGCGACCTTCCTGAACACGGTCTGCCCGAGCGGCAAGACGGTCACGTCCCCGAAGCACTGCTGACCGGCGACCTCAACGCTCCCGCAGGCCGTCCTCGTCCAGCTCCAGCCAGCGGTCGACGGCCAGGCGAGAGAGCAGCTCGTCGTCGTGGCTGACGACGAGCATCGCGCCCCGGTAGCCCGAGAGCGCGTTCACGAGTGCGTCGACGCTGGACCGGTCCAGGCTGTTGGTCGGCTCGTCGAGCACCAGCAGCTGGCTCGGCGGGTCGGCGAGAAGCAGCCGAGCCAGCGCCACGCGGAAGCGCTCCCCGCCGGACAGCGTCCCGACCGGGCGCTCGACGTCCGCGCCGCGTAGGCCGAACCGGGCCAGGCGGGACCGGACCTCGCCGACCGCCGCGCCCGGCGCAGCCGCGCGAACGGCATCGAGCACGCTCTGCTCGTCGGCCAGGTGGTCCAGTCGTTGCGGGAGGTAGCCGATCCGCTCGGTGAGGGCCACCGCCGACACGTCGTGGTCCGCGGCGTGGCCGGTCCCGCGGTCGAGCCGTCCCACCAGCTGCTCCAGCAGCCGGGTCTTCCCGATCCCGTTGCGACCGACGAGTGCCACGCGCTCGGGACCCTGCAGGACGACGACCCGCTCGCCGTCGTGGAGCTCGGCCAGGCGCCGGCCGGACGGTACCTGCGGGTCGGGCAGGTCGACCCGGATCCCGTCGTCCTCGCGGACCCGGGCGGCCTGCTCGTCGACCGCGCGACGGGCCGCCTCGACGCGGCCGTCGAGGGTGCCGCGAAGCCGGCCGGCGGCGGCCTGGGCGTTCGACTTCCGCTGGTTCATGATGATCGGCGGCGCCTCGCGGTTCTCCCGCGCGGTCCGTCCCGCCCGCTCGCGCCGCGCGATGGCCGTCTCCGCGGCGATCCGCTGCCGGCGCTCGGCGCGCAGGGCCTGCTCGGCCGTGCGCAAGGCCTGCCGTGCCGCCGCGTCCTCTTGCTCGACGTGCTCGGTGAACGCCGTGAATCCGCCGCCGAACACGCTCACCGCTTCGTCGCGCACCTCGGCGGTGTCGTCCATGAGGTCGAGCAGCGCCCGGTCGTGGCTGACGACCAGCAGCGCACCCCTCCACGACGCGAGCTGCTCGCGCAGACGCCGCCGGGACGGGCGGTCGAGGTTGTTGGTCGGCTCGTCGAGGAGGACGACCGGGAAGCCGGCGAGCCGGAGGCCGGCGAGCGCCGTCAGCACGGTCTCCCCGCCCGACAGCGTGCCGACCGGGCGGTCCAGCCCGATGGCGGACAGCCCGATCGCGTCGAGCACCGCAGCAGACCGCGCCTCGACGTCCCACGCGTCGCCCACGGCCTCGAAGACCGCCTCGGACACCTCACCCCGCCCGATCGCGCGCAGGGCGTCGAGAACGGCGCGCACACCGAGAAGGTCCGCGACCGTCGCGTCGGTCGCGAGCGTGACCTGCTGCGGCAGATAGCCGACCTCGCCGTGGGTGGTGACCGAGCCGGCCTGCGGGCGCAGTCGACCGCCGACCAGGCGCAGCAGGGTCGACTTCCCGGCGCCGTTGGCGCCGACGACGCCGGTCCGGCCCGGGCCGAACGCGACGGAGGTGTCCCGCAGCACCGGGGTGCCATCGGGCCAGGAGAAGGTGACGCGGTCGAGCACGACCGCAGGAGTGCGGGAGGAGTTCGGATGTGACACAGGGCGTCCGTTCGATGTCAGCGGGAGCGCTGGCATCGCGGACCGGCCACGGACCGGCGTCGACGTCAGCGCGGGGGCAGCACCACGCGGTCGACACCTGTCATCGAACGGTCCTCACGGGAGGGAATGGAACACCAGCAGGGTACACGCCTCAGCGACAGAAGCGTTCCCACGCAGCAGCAACGAACTCCGGGTGCTCCATCTGCGCGACGTGGCCGCAGTCCGGAAGCACGACGACGTGCGCGTCCGGGAAGTGCTGCGTGGCCCGGTACGCCGATCGCGAGTCGACCAGAGGGTCCTTTCGCCCGTAGACCAGCAGCGTCGGGCACGTCACCCGCTCGGCCAGCCGCCACGGCCGGTCGGGTCCGACGTCGGCGTAGGTGCGCAGCAACCCGCGAAGCGACCGCGTGAAGACCTCGGCCGCATAGGGGCGGCGGTCGTACTCGCGCACCTCGGCCGTGGTCTCCTCGACGCGGATCGCCGGCACGCGCGCGGGGTCGGCGAACGTCGCGGCCAGCGTCCCGCGCACCCGGGCACCGGCGTCCACGCGCAGGTAGCGGGTCAGCAGGCGCTCGCCGACGCCCGGGACGGCGACGACCGGGAGGTGGAGGTTGCCGCGCGTCGCGTAGAGCGACGGCAACGCCGGGGAGACGAGCGTGAGCGAGCGGACGAGGTCGGGGCGGCGGGCAGCGACCTGGAGCGCCACCGCCCCTCCCAGCGAGTTGCCGAACAGGTGCACCGGTCCGGCGTCGAGGTGGGTGACGAGCTCGACGACGGCTCGGGCATGCCCGGCCGGCGTCACGTCGCCGTCGCGCGGGGGCGGAGAGCCGGCGAAACCCGGCAGGTCGACGGCCCAGCAGTCCACCTCGCCGGTGAGGCGGGCCATGAGGTCGGTCCAGTTGAGAGCCGATCCGCCGATCCCGTGCACGAACACCGCGGCGGGAAGTCCGGCCTGCTGCCCCGGCGCGTGCCGGACCGAGAGCGTGCGACCTGGCAGCGCGACGTCCTCGCGGGCGGGCGAGGCGGGCACCGGGGGCACGTCCGGCAGCGTACCGACGGCGACCCGACGAAGGGTACCGGCCAGTAGGCTTCGCCCGTGTCGACGACCGAGCCCGCGCGCACGCGGATGCCCCGCGAGCTGCGGCGCCGTCAGGTGGTGGCCGCCGCGCTCGAGGTCTTCTCGTCCGTCGGTTACCACGCGGCCTCGATGGACGACATCGCCGTCCGGGCGGGCGTCTCGAAGCCGGTCGTGTACCAGCACTTCCCGAGCAAGCTGGAGCTCTACCTGGCGATCCTGGACGCCGGCATCGAGGACCTGATCGCCGCGGCCCGCACGGCCCTGTCGAGCACGACGGACAACGCCGTACGCGTGCGCAACATGGTCAACGCCTACTTCGACTTCGTCGCCGACGACAGCGGCGCGTTCCGGGTCGTCTTCGAGAGCGACCTGTCGAACGAGCCCGCTGTCCGGGAGCGGGCCGAGGCCGCGGAGGCCGAGCTCGCCCGGCTCAGCGCGGACGTGATCGCCGGCGACACCGGGCTCTCGCACGACGAGGCGCTGCTCATCGCCACCGGGACGCTGGGCACGGTCCAGGTCGCCGCGCTGCGCTGGCTGCGCGACGGCACCATCTCGCGCGAGAAGGCGGCCGAGGTCGTCACCTCGCTTGCGTGGCGTGGGATCAGCGGCTTCCCGATGACCCACCCGCCGACGACGGAATAACCCGACGCCCGGCACGATTGACCTGGGCAGGAGCCCACGAAGCAAAGGACGGTCCCGTGGAGATCAAGATCGGCGTGCAGGACACCCCGCGCGAGGTTGCGCTGGACAGCGACGACACCGCGGAGTCGGTGATCGCCGCGGTCGAGGCGGCTCTGGCGGACGGGAGCATCTTGAAGCTCGTGGACGAGCGCGGCCGGACGGTCCTGGTTCCTGCCGGCAAGATCGCCTACGTCGAGGTCGGCGCCACGTCCCGTGGCCGGGTCGGCTTCGGCTCGTAGCGCTCAGGCGGCCAGGCCGAGGGCGGCCATCCGCCGTGCGTGGTTCTCGGTGAGCCGCGCGAGCATCCGGCCGATCTCGGCCAGGTCGGTGCCCGGCCGGTCGACCCCGCCCACCAGCAGCGTCGAGAGCGCGTCCCGCTCGGCGGCGACGCGCTGCGCCTGCGAGAGCGCCTCGCCGACCAGCCGCCGCCCCCACAGGGCGAGCCGGCCCCCCACCCGGGGGTCGGCGTTGATCGCGGCGCGCACGCGGTCGACCACGAACTGCGACTGGCCGAGGTCTCCGCACACCGCGACGACCAGGTCGCGGGTCTGCGGATCGACGTACGCGGAGATCTCCCGGTAGAAGTCCGTGCCGATGCCGTCGCCGACGTACGCCTTGACCAGGCCCTCGAGCCAGTCACTGGGGGCCGTGTGCGCGTGGAAGCCGTCGATCGCCGCGCGGAACGGCGTCATCGCGTCCTGGGGATCGACGCCGAACTCGACCAGCCGGTCGCGCAGCGCGCAGAAGTGTCGGTACTCCGCGGTCGCCATCCCGGCGAGCGCGGCCTTGTCGTCGACGGTCGGGGCCATCGCGGCATCGGCGGCAAGCCGCTCGAACGCGGACAGCTCGCCGTACGCGAGGACACCGATCAGGTCGACCACCGCGGCGCGGTACTCCGGGTCGCTGAGGGCCTCCGAGGACGGTCCGAGTTCGGTCATGGCGGGCAGGCTACTGCGCGGCCGGTAGACTGCTGGCGACATCGCGCGTGCGCGGTCCGATCCTGGGAGTTCCCCTGAGCACCAATTCCTCCGTCGACCCGACGACGGCCCCCACCTTCACCGAGCTGGGCGCCGACCCGAAGATCGCCGAGGCCCTCGCGGCCGACGGCATCACCCACGCCTTCCCCATCCAGCAGCAGTGCATCCCGCTGGCCCTGCAGGGCACCGATCTGATCGGCCAGGCGAAGACCGGCACGGGCAAGACCCTCGGCTTCGGCATCCCGCTCCTGCAGCGCATCGCCGCCCCCGGCACCGAGGCCTACGCCGCGTTGCCCGCCGACGCGCAGGGACGCCCGCAAGCACTGGTCGTGTGCCCGACGCGCGAGCTCGGCCTTCAGGTCGCCACCGACATCGAGCGCGCGGGCCGCATCATGGGTATCCGCGTGCTCGCCGTCTACGGCGGTCGGGCCTACGAGCCGCAGATCGACGCGTTGAAGGCAGGCGTCGACGTCATCGTCGGCACCCCGGGCCGGATCATCGACCTGGCCGGCCGTCGAGACCTGGACCTGTCGCACGTAAGGGTGCTCGTCCTCGACGAGGCCGACGAGATGCTCGACATGGGCTTCCTGCCCGACGTCGAGCGGATCGTCGCGATGCTGCCGACCAAGCGGCAGACCATGCTGTTCTCGCCCACGATGCCCGGTCAGATCGTCAACCTCGCCCGGCGGTACATGACCAACCCGCTGCACCTGCGGGCGCCGGACATGGGCGACGAGAACGCCACCGTCGACGCGATCGAGCAGCACGTCTGGCGCGTCCACCCGATGGACAAGGTCGAGCTGCTCGCGCGGATCCTGCAGGCCGACGGCCGCGAGCTCGCCATGATCTTCACCCGCACGAAGCGCAAGGCCCAGCGGATCTACGACGAGCTCACCGAGCGCGGCTTCGCGGTCGGCGCGGTGCACGGCGATCTGGGACAAGGTGCCCGCGAGCAGGCGCTGCGGGCCTTCCGCACGGGCAAGGTCGACGTCCTCGTCGCGACCGACGTGGCCGCGCGCGGTATCGACGTCGACAACGTCACGCACGTGGTCAACTACGAGGGCCCCGACGACGAGAAGACCTACCTGCACCGCATCGGGCGCACCGGTCGTGCGGGCCACTCGGGCACGGCGGTGACCTTCGTCGACTGGGAGGACATCGCCCGCTGGCAGATGATCGACCGGGCGCTGAAGCTGCCGTTCAAGGACCCGATCGAGACGTACTCGACCAGCGAGCACGTCTACACCGGTCTGGGGATCCCGGCGGGCACCGGCGGCACGCTGCCGAAGGCGGACCGGACCCGGGCGGGCCTGTCGGCGGAGGCCGTCGAGGATCTCGGCGAGACCGGCAAGAAGCACCGCAGCGCCGACAGCGGCAGCGACCGGCGGCACAAGCACGGCGACCGCAAGCACGGCGACCGCCCTGGCGACGGCAAGACGAAGCACAAGTCGTCCGGCAAGCCCGAGAAGGCTCCGGCGGCGGCACGGACCGAGTCCAAGCCGCCCGCGGCGCGGGTACGCCGCCAGCGGCGACGGACGCGCGGCGGCGAGGCGACAACACCCGCACCCGCCGAGACCCAGGACTGACCCCGACGCGGCGTCACCCGACCGACGCGACGAGCTCCCCGGCGAGCACGCGGTAGTCGTGCGCACCGCGCGAGTGTCCGGCGGTCGCGAGGATGCTGCGCCCGGCGGCGGGCGCCTCGGCGAAGCGGATCGTCCGGGTGATGGGCGAGAACACGTGCAGCCCGTAGCGCGGGCCCAGGTCCGCGAGCACCGCTCGGGCGTGCGTCGTCCGGCCGTCGTAGAGGGTCGGGACGACCCCCGCCACCTGCAGGCGCGGGTTCGTCAGCCGCTGGACGTCGGCGATGGTCTCCATCAGCTGCCCGACGCCGCGGTGCGACAGCGTCTCGCACTGCAGCGGCACCAGAACCGCGTCGGCGGCGGTAAGGGCGTTGATGGTGACGATCCCGAGCGAGGGCGAGCAGTCGAGCAGGATCCAGTCGTAGTCGGCCGACACGGCCGACATCGCCTCCCGCACCACGTACTCGCGCCCCACCACACCGGCGAGCGCGCGGTCGGCACCGGCGAGGTCGATCGCCGCCGGCAGCAGGTCGACCCCGTCGGGGGTCGGCACGATCGCCTCGCCGGCCGAGACGGTGCCGCCCACGAGGACCTGCGCGATCGTGCGGTCGAGGTCCTCCGGGTCCAGCCCCAGGCTGAACGTCGCACAGGCCTGCGCGTCCAGGTCGACGACCAGCGTCCGCTCGCCGCGCTCGACGAGCGCCGCGGCCACGTTGACGACCGTTGTCGTCTTGCCCACGCCGCCCTTCTGGTTCGCCACCGCGACGACCCGGGCCATGTGCCGACCCTACGGCCTTGACGATCTCGATCGGAGTGGCAAGGTTTGGCGGAACCGGAGCGGGGGTAGGACTGACGCGTGACGATCGCCTCGTGGCATCTCCCCGACGACATGGTCGCCGCGTCGGTGGCGCGCGATCACGCCGCGCGGTGGGCCGCGGACCTCGGCTGGGACGTCGCGGAGACGGACGACCTCGTCCTCGTCGTGTCCGAGCTCGTCGCGAACGGCATCCGTCACGGGGGCCCGCCGGTCGGGCTGGAGCTGTCCAGCACGGCGGACGGTCTTGCCCGCGTCGTGGTGACCGATCGTGGTGACGGCGGCGGACCGGCGCCGCGGGACGCGGCCGAGGACGAGGGCAGCGGGCGGGGACTGGCGCTGGTGCAGGCGCTCAGCGTCGAGAACGGGTGGAGTCGCGACGGCGACGTGACGTCGGTGTGGGCGGTCGTGCGGCGCCGCTCGGGCTAGCCGATGCGCCGGGCGCGAGGGCCGCTACTCGGGGTCGCCGTAGTCGTCATCGCCGTCGCGGTGGACCAGCTCGCCGTGGAAGGCGGGCACGCAGACCGCGATGTACCGGGCGCCGTCGGCGGACGTGTACCGCACGCGTTCGCCGGCCCGCGTGATCACGGCCTGGCCCGAGCGGACGTGGGTCACGCCGTCCACGTGCTCGACGTCGAGGGAGCCCTCGAGCACGACCGTGAACTCGTCGAACTCCGGCTCCTGCTCCGGCTCGTGCCAGCCCGCCGGCGCGAGCATGTGGGCGACGGACACGACGTCGTCGCCGCTGGACGCGTGCCCCACGTACTCCTCGATGATCTTGCCGCCCGGCACCGGGATGAGCGCAGGTCCGGGGATCAGCTCAGGCACGATCAGCCTCCAGGGCGGTTCGGGGCGACATGCCCGCGGCGAGGTATAGCGCGTCGATCAGCCGCATGGTGGCGACCGCGTCGGCGGCGTCGGTCGGCACCGGCTCGCCCAGCCGGACGAGGCGGGCGAAGGCCTCGAGCTGGTACACGTAGCTGGGGCGACGGCCGAGCTCCTCGGTCCGCTGGCTCGTCCCGACCGTCACGATCACACGGTCGTCGACGTGCGGCAGCACGAACGCGGGCGCGTACGCCTCGCCGTGCGTTCCGACGATGCGGAGCGAGAAGTCGAGCACGCCGTGCGTCATGCTCGACACGAGGGCACCCTGCGCCCCGCTCGCGAACGTCAGGTCGGCCTCGATCCACGCGTCGACGCCCGGCTGGCTGGGCAGCTCGCGCCCGTGAGCCGAGGTGACCGCGGGGTCCCCGCCGAGCAGCTCTCCGATCGAGCGGAGTGCGTGGACGGCGTAGCAGCCGACGTCCATGAGCCCGCCGCCTGCCAGCACCGGGTCCCAGCGCGGATCGCCTGCGGCGGGCGGGGGCATCAGCATCCGGGCCTCGACCAGCGCGATCTCGCCGATCTCCCCGCTCCCCGCGACCTCCAGCATCCGTCGCATGACCGGGTGGTACCGGTAGTGGAACGCCTCCATGCAGTGGACGCCCGCGGCCGAGGCGGCGAACCGGACGGTCATCGCCTCGTCCGCGTTGCTCGCGAACGGCTTCTCCGTCAGGACGTGCTTGCCGGTCGCGCGCGCCGCGAGGTGCTCCGGGCCGTGCCCGCCGTTGGGGAGGGTGGGGTCGACGGCCTCGACCTCGGGGTCGTCGATGACCGCCTGGTAGCCCTCCAGCACGCGCTCGACACCGCTCTCGGCCGCGAACTGCTCGGCTCGGGCACGGTCGCGCGCCGCGACGGCGACGAGGCGCGTACCCGTCTCGCGCGCCGGGTGCACGATGGCCCCCGCGCTGATCCGAGCCGCGCCCAGCACCCCGATGCGCAGCGGCTCGAGGCCCGCGAGAGCGCTCACGCGGACCTCGTCCTACTCGCGGCCGAGGACGAGCGAGCCGAAGACGCCCACGAGGGCCAGCACGCCGGCCGCGACCCAGCAACCGGTCACGTGATCGGCGTTCATCAAGGTCAGACCCCATCCGATCAGCGCGGACAGGACCAGCACCAAGATGACCGCCGGAACCGGGTGTGCCTTGTGCGCGTGCTCGCTCATCGTGTCTCCTCCACCAACGTCATGTGTCCTGCGCTCAGGTGATCCGGTCGATCACCAGCGGAAGGCGCTCCATCGTAGAGCCCGCCGGACTGACGACGACGGCCCCCGTGAGGGCGTCGTGCGCCGTCGCGAACCGGCCGGGCTCGTCGGTGAGCAGCGTGAGAAGCGGCGCGCCGGCCTCGACCGTGTCGCCGGGCTTCACGTGCAGCCGGATGCCGGCCCCGGCCGAGACCGCGTCCTCCTTGCGCGCCCGGCCCGCGCCCAGCCGCCAGGCCGCGACACCGATCGACAGCGCATCCATCCGCGTGACGACGCCCGCGACATCGGCACGCACGACGTCCGACTCCGCAGCCACCGGGAGCGCCGCGTCCGGGTCCCCGCCCTGGGCACGGATGAGCCGGCGCCACACGTCCATCGCCCGGCCGTCGCGCAGGGCCTTCGCCGGGTCGGCGTCCGGGAGCCCCGCGAGGTCGAGCATCTCCCGGGCGAGCAGGATCGTGAGCTCGACGACGTCGGACGGCCCGCCGCCCGCCAGCACCTCGACCGACTCCTCGACCTCGATCGCGTTCCCCACGGTGAGCCCGAGCGGCACGTCCATCGCCGTGATGAGAGCCCGCGTCGTGACGCCAGCGTCGGTGCCCAGCCGCACCATCGTCTCGGCCAGGAGGCGCGCCTTCGCCGGGTCCGCCATGAAGGCTCCCGACCCGGTCTTCACGTCGAGCACGAGGGAGCTGACCCCCTCGGCGATCTTCTTGCTCATGATGCTGCTGGCGATGAGCGGGATCGCCTCGACCGTGCCGGTGACGTCGCGCAGCGCGTAGAGCTTGCGGTCGGCCGGCGCGAGCCCGTCGCCCGCCGCGCAGATGACGCCGCCCACGTCGTCCAGGGTCGCCAGCATCTCCGCGGGGGCGAGCTGCGCCCGCCAGCCGGGGATCGACTCGAGCTTGTCGAGCGTGCCGCCGGTGTGCCCCAGCCCGCGCCCGCTGAGCTGCGGGACGGCCGCCCCGCAGGCGGCGACGACGGGCACCAGCGGCAGGGTGATCTTGTCCCCGACGCCACCGGTCGAGTGCTTGTCGACCGTCGGGCGCGACAGCGATCCGAAGTCCATGCGCTCGCCGCTGTTGACCATCGCCGCGGTCCAGCGCACGATCTCGGCCTCGGTCATGCCGTTGAGCAGGATGGCCATCGCCAGCGCGGACATCTGCTCGTCGGCGACGACACCGCGGGTGTACGCGTCGATGACCCAGTCGACCTGGGCGTCCGTGAGCGTCCGGCCGTCCCGCTTGGCCTTGATGACGTCGACGGCGGCGAACGGCTCAAGCATCACGGTCCTCCGCCCGCTCCACGAGGTCTTCCGGTCCGAACGCCTGCGGCAGGATCTCGGCGAACGTCAACACGCCCTGCGGCGTCGCGATGAGCGCCGTCGGCGATCCGTGCTCCCACAGCAGCTGACGGCACCGGCCGCAGGGCATCAGCGCAGCGCCGTGCTGGTCGACGCACGCGACCGCGCGCAGCCTCCCGCCGCCGCCGGCGTGCAGGGCCGACACCATGCCGCATTCGGCGCACAGGCCCACGCCGTACGACGCGTTCTCGACGTTGCACCCGACCACGACCCGTCCGTCGTCGACGAGGCCGGCCACCCCGACCTTGAACCGGGAGTACGGCGCGTACGCGTGATGCATCGCCTCGACGGCCGCCGCCGTCAGGGCGTCCCAGTCGACGGTCTGCGCAGAAGTCACGGTCAGACCGTAGTCGTCATTCACCCGCGTCGGTGGCCAGCCGGCCCGATGCCACGTCGTCGGCGACCGCCGACACCTGCGTGCGGAGCCTCGGGGGAACGTCGCCGACCTCGACCCGGACTCCCCCGTCCGCCAGGGTCCCGTCGACGTCGCCGCCGACGTAGAGGCCGTCGGCCACCTGCTGGGCCACGGCGACCGCGGACACTGCCGGGTCCGTCACCAGCCAGCCGAGCGCGCCCGGGTTCCGCTCCTGCTCCAGGCCGATGCCGATCCGCTGCTGCCGGGGGACCGGGGCGAGCCGACTCAGGCCCGGTGAGGCCGTGAAGGCGACGTCGACGCCGGATCGGGCCCACCGCCGCAGCAGCCGCTCGGCTGCCCGGTCGTCCGCCGCGCGCCGGGAGGATCCGAGGACGGACACGTCGGTGCCGGTCTGGCTGGCGCGGTATCGCGCACCGGCGACGAACGACCGCGCACGCCGTTCCGCCTCCGCGTCGTCGGCGAGCCCGAGCGCGCCCAGCCTCCCCGACGACGACGCACCCGCGGCGAGGTAGCCCGCGACGAACGCCGCGCTGCCGGCGTCGAAGCCGAGCCGCGTGACGTTGGCCGGCAGCGTCGACGACGAGGCGATCCCCGCAGCGGCGACGGGCAGGTCGGGGTGCGCCTGGGCGACGGCCACCAGCTGATCGGCGTACGGCTCGTACACCGACATCACCAGCGCGCACCGGGTCGCGAGGAGCCCGGTGGCGGTCTCGGGGACCTGGTCCTCGGTGTCGGCGACGCCGCCCGCCATCGCCCCCTGGCCCGGCGCCTACGCCGGCAGCGCGGCGTTCGTCGCGGGCTTCCTCGCCGCGGGTGCGTCGTCGTCTGGGAGGCTCGGCGCGCTCGGGCTCGCCGACGACGCGGAGGCGGAAC
>JAFIHP010000205.1 GCA_017849335.1 Actinomycetales bacterium
CAGGTGAAGAAGCTGCGCGGCCGGGCGCCGCCGTTCCGGCTGGGCACGATGATCGAACTGCCGCGCGCGGCCCTCGCCGCCGGCGAACTGGCGAAGAGCGCCACCTTCTTCTCGTTCGGCACGAACGACCTGACGCAGACGACATGGGGCTTCAGCCGCGACGACGTCGAGGCTGCCTTCTTCTCCGCGTACCTGGAGAAGGGCGTGTTCGGGGTCTCGCCGTTCGAGTCGCTGGACCGAGAGGGCGTGGGCGAGCTCGTGCGCATCGCGGTCGAGAAGGGCCGCTCGACGCGGCACAACCTCCACTGCGGGGTGTGCGGGGAGCACGGTGGCGATCCGGACTCGATCCACTTCTTCGACGAGGTGGGCCTGGACTACGTCTCGTGCTCGCCGTTCCGCGTGCCGGTGGCCCGGCTGGAGGCCGGCCGGGCGGCGCTGTCCCGGCACGTCGTCCGCAGCGACACCCGCTGACCCTCCGTCGTGCGGCCCGTCCCACGGGGCGGGCCGCACGACACCGAAGTGTGACCTTGGTCGCGGTGTCGCAACCGTGTGACGCGTGTGACCTGTGTGAGCATTGCCGCCGTGACTTCCCCGACCGTCGCCTCGGCGCCCGCTGCCGTCGCTGCGTCGGCCGGGGCCTGGGCCCGCCGTCGCACGCTGCGCGCGGCCGTGGGCGCGGTGGCCGCGGGTGCCCGCGTCCTGCGGCTGCTCGTGCCGGTCGGCGCGGCGGCCCAGATCGTGCTCTCGTCCCAGCTCGACGACCGGACGCCCACCCAGGCGATCGTGGTCCTGGACCCGGCGCAGTACTGGGGCGACCAGCGCCCGGTGCTGGAGGCGCGCCCGGTTCACGCGGCGCAGC
This sequence comes from Actinomycetales bacterium, assembly GCA_017849335.1. GTDB lineage: Bacteria > Actinomycetota > Actinomycetes > S36-B12 > S36-B12 > UBA10649. The sequence continues at coordinate 860 of JAFIHP010000205.1, forward strand.
TGTATCACGACCACATCGCCCCGGTGGTGCTGCTGACCGGCCCCGCCCGGACACAGGGCTTCGAACGTCAGGTCCTCGCCCGCGCGGGCGTCCCCGACGCCGACGTGATCGCGTTCACGACCGGCTCGGACACCGTCGGCTCGCTGCGCGTCGTCGCGAACGTGATGGCGGACCTCGGCTGGTCCGCCGCGACGGTCGTCACCGATCCTGCCGCGGCCGCGCGTGCCCAGGCGACGGCGGGTGCACTCGGCATCGACGCGCACCTGTCGCCGACTGATGCGGGGCCGGGCACGGCACTGACCTCGGAGTACGTCGCGCGGGAGACGCTCGCGATGCTGCGCTTCCAGGCGCTGACGCGCTGGTCTCTGAGCGAGGTCATCCACGCGAGGTAGGGAGCCAATCCCGCCGCCGGGCCGTGGACGCGCCCTGTGGAGCAGGTCGCCGGCGCGGTTAGCATGGCGAGGTGTTCGCGCGGCGGTCGGCGGCCCTGTCAGCGGCCGCCCTGGCAGTCCTCGCGATGCTCGTGCTCTCCGGATGCGGACGGGACCAGCCGGCGTCGGCGCTGGTCGGCTCGCAGACGTTCGCCCCGTCCGACCGCGAGCCGATGCCCGCCCTCGCCGGGACGACGCTGGCCGGTCGGCCCCTCGACCTGGCATCCCTGCGTGGGAAGGTCGTCGTGCTGAACACCTGGGCCTCGTGGTGCACGCCGTGCCGCACCGAGATCCCGACCTTCGTGGCCCTCGACGAGCGCGAGGACCCGGCGGATGTGGCCGTGGTGGGCCTGAACGTCCAGGACGACCCCGCCGCGGCGGACGACTTCGCGAACGACTTCCACATGGCCTACCCGAGCATCGAGGACTCGGACGGCGCACTGCTCGCGACGGTCCCGGGCGTGCCCCCGTCAGCACTGCCGAGCACCGTCGTCCTCGATCGTGATGGCCGAATCGCGGCCCGGATCATCGGCGAGGCCGATCCGGGCGAGCTGACGCGGACGGTCGACTCCCTCGTCGCCGAGCCCGCGGGTGGACCCACGGCGGGCAGTGCTGCCGCGAGTGTGTCCGCCAGGTAACCGGCCGGTTGGCGGTCTGTTCGGGTCCTGTTAGGCACGGCCTCGTGGGTCGCGTGCGCGTCGCACGATCCGACAAGGTGAACGCATGACGATCACCGGCAGCCCCCGCACGCGCTCGCGTGCCCAGGGCTCGACCGACACGCCCACGGGTCGCGGCCGTCACGGAGCAGGGTCGTCGGGAGCGGCGCCGGTCCGCCGACTGCCTCGCCCCCGGCCGGCGCGGACGCGCACGTCCGACGTCCTCGCGCTCGGCGGCTTCGTCGTCGTGGTCACGGCCGGCCTCTGGGTGCGACACGGCGGGCTCGACCTGCTGCTGGAGGGCGGTGTCGGCACACTCTCGGGCCTGGGTCAGCTCAGCGGGCTGGTCGCGGCGCTCGCGGCCCTGGGTGGCGTCGTCGTCGCGGCGAGGCCCCGGTCGCTCGAGCGCCGGTACGGCCAGGACCGGCTCATCGCGGGCCACCGCTGGTTCGGCATCGTCACGGTGCTCGCGCTGCTCGTGCACGTGGTCACCGACACGTGGGCCTGGGGCGCCTCGACGGGCGGGACGTTCGTGTCCGGGCTGGTCGACCTGGTCGCGCACGAGTCCTGGATGGTGGCCGCGGCTGCGGGGACTGTCCTGTTC
>JAFIHP010000206.1 GCA_017849335.1 Actinomycetales bacterium
GCCCGGCCGCGGGCGGCACCCGCACCTCCCGGACAGCCCGCTGGGCCGGCGGCCTCGTGGCCGCCAGCGTGGCGATCGTGGCGATCGGTGTCGCCGCCACCGTCCTGCGCAGCGGCGGCGGAACCGCGGTCGTGGCCGGCGAGGTGCCGACGTCCGCCGCCGTCGAGGTCGCCAAGGTCGCCCCGCCGACACCGTCCGCGCTGGCGGCATCCGCGTTCGCCGCCGCCGAGGCTGCTCCGACCGCACCGAGCACGACCGCGGGAGCCGACCAGGCGGCTGACTCGACGTCGGCGGACTCGACTGCCGGAGGGGTCCAGCCCGCGGCACGCGTCGTGCTGGACTCGCAGACGGCGTACCAGCCCGCGACCTTGCGCACGCAGGTGAGCTCGATGGTGAAGGACGCCGGGTTCGCGACGCTGCGGGAGGCCATGACCAAGCAGCCCCCGACCTCCGCCATGCCGGTCGAGGGGGGATTCACCGGGTCCTGGCAGCGGCTGCGCGACTGCGTGACGCGGCTGACGAGCTCGGACCAGAAGCAGGCGCTGGTGGTCGATCGGGGCACGTACTCCGGGGTGGACGCCGGGGTCGTGGTCGCCTCGGCCGACGCCGAGGGCCAGGGGGCCTCGGCGAGCAGCCCTCCCCCCACGGCCGTGCTCGCGACCCCCGTCGGCACGTTCGACGTGTGGGTCGTCGACCCGGAGTGCGAGCAGGTCGCCGCCACCCTCGACGACTTCGACCTGTACGCCTGGCAGCCCTAGCGCCCGTCGACGCCGCCGGGCGCGGGAATGCCGACGCGCCTAGGATCGTTTCGCTCCACGGCGTCCTCTGACGCCGCCCGAACGACGAGAGGTCATCCGTGAGCCCGCGCAGCGTCATCATCATCGGCTCCGGCCCGGCCGGCTAGACCGCGGCGATCTACGCCGCCCGCGCCCAGCTGACCCCCCTGCTCTTCGAGGGCTCGGTCACGGCCGGCGGTGCGCTGATGAACACCACCGAGGTCGAGAACTTCCCCGGCTTCACCGACGGGATCATGGGCCCGGACCTCATGGAGCGCATGCGCGCGCAGGCCGTCCGCTTCGGCGCGGAGATCCTGACCGACGACGTCACCAGCGTGGACCTGACCGGCGACATCAAGACCGTCATCGACGGCGAGGGCCGCACCCACCAGGCGCAGTCGGTGATCCTCGCGATGGGCTCGGCCTACCGGGAGCTCGGCCTGCCGAACGAGAAGCGACTGTCCGGCCATGGCGTGTCGTGGTGCGCCACCTGCGACGGGTTCTTCTTCCGCGACCAGGACATCGCCGTCATCGGCGGCGGCGACTCCGCCGTCGAGGAGGCCACGTTCCTGACCCGCTTCGCCCGTTCGGTCACCCTCGTGCACCGACGCGACTCGCTGCGCGCGAGCAAGATCATGGCCGACCGCGCCTACGCGGACCCCAAGCTCGACTTCGCGTGGAACAGCACGGTCGAGGACATCCTCGGCGACGCCAAGGTCACCGGACTCGTGCTGAAGGACACGACCACCGGCGTCGCGCGTGAGCTGCCCGTCACCGGAATGTTCGTCGCCATCGGCCACGACCCCCGCTCCGAGCTCGTCCGCGGGCAGGTCGACCTCGACCCCGAGGGCTACGTCCTGGTCCAGGGCCGCTCCACCGCCACCAACCTGCCGGGGGTCTTCGCCTGCGGCGACCTCGTCGACCACACCTACCGCCAGGCCATCACGGCCGCGGGCTCCGGCTGCGCCGCCGCCCTCGACGCCGAGCGCTACCTGGCGCACTAGTCACCGGCTAGCCTGGCGGCACCGTGCCGGGCCGGTCGCCGACCGCAACCACTCGCCGAACCTGGAGGAATCATGGGAGCAACCAAGCCCGTCACCGACGCCACCTTCGCCGCCGACGTGCTCGGCAGCGACAAGCCGGTCGTCGTCGACTTCTGGGCCGAGTGGTGCGGACCGTGCAAGATGGTGGCGCCGATCCTCGAGGAGATCGCCCGCGACAACGACGGCATCGTGATCGCGAAGCTGAACGTCGACGAGAACCCGCAGACGGCGGCCTCGTACGGCATCACGTCGATCCCGACGCTCAACGTCTACTCCGGCGGCGAGATCGTGAAGACCATCATCGGCGCCAAGCCGAAGGCGGCTCTGCTCGCCGACCTCGCGCCGTACCTGTAGTCGTCCGTCCCGTGACCGGACTCAGGCTCGGCGACGAGGGCGCCGCCGTCGCCGAGGTCCGGTCCCGGCTCGTGCAGCTGGGCCTGCTCGACGACGCCATCGACACCGACCCGAGCGTGTTCGACGCCGACCTCGACCGGGCCGTCCGCGCGTTCCAGCAGGAACGCGGGATCACCGTCGACGGGATCGTCGGGCAGAGCACCTTCCGCCGGCTCGACGACGCGCGCTGGCAGCTCGGCGACCGCGTGCTGTCCTACGTCCCGGGCCACCTGGTGTCCGGTGACGACGTCGCCGAACTGCAACGCCGCCTGACGACGCTGGGCTTCGCCACCGGTCGCGTCGACGGGCTGTTCGGCGGCCAGACCGACACGGCGCTGCGCGAGTTCCAGAAGGGCGTGGGTGTCACGGCGGACGGCACCTGCGGCCCGGACACGTTCCGCGCCTTCGACCGGCTCGGCCGCGCGGTGTCCGGCGGCAACGCGACGTCGTTGCGCGAGCACCAGACGGTCTCCGAGCTGCAGACGGGTGTCGCGGACAAGGTCGTCGTCGTCGATCCCGGCCTCACGGTGTCACCGGAGATCAGCCATGCCGTGGCCGTGCGCCTGGAGGGACGGCTCGCCGCCCTCGGGACGCAGGTCGTGCTGACGCGCGGCGCTCGGGCCGACCGCGGGGACGACAGTGAGAATGCGTTGCTGGCCAACGACATCGGCGCGCACCTTGTCCTGTCCGTCACGGTCGACCGGGTGCACAGCCCGAACCCGAACGGCCTGGCCACGTTCTACTTCGGCGACCCGCGTGGCGGTACGCACTCCCCCAGCGGCCTCCTCCTGGCCGAGCGCGTCCACGAGGAGGTGCTCGGGCGCACGGACCTGCTGGACTGCCGCGTGCACCCGCGTACCTGGGACCTGCTGCGCATGACGCGCATGCCGGCCGTGCGAGTCGTGCTCGGCTACGCGTCCAACCCGGCCGACGCCAGCCGGCTGACCAGCACGGCGTTCCAGGACGCCGTCGCCGAGGCCCTGGCCGCGGCCGTGACCGGCTTCTGCCAGCCGCGCACCTCGTGAGCTAGCCGGCTGCTCGTCGGGGCCACAGCGCGCGCACGACGAAGCCCGCCACCACGCCCAGGAGAACGAGCCCGAGCACCACTACCGTACGTCGCATCCGTCGCCTCCCGCCGTTGCCCGTACCCTAGGACGGCCGGCACGGCGCTGGCGAGACGACGAGAGCGAGGTGAGATGCATGAGCGACACGGTTCGTACCGGGTCACGACTCGATCCCTGGGTGGGTTCATACGCTAGTCGCGCCCATGCGATGCGCGCCTCGGAGATCCGAGCTCTCTTCGCCGTCGCGTCCCGCCCCGAGGTCGTGTCGCTGGCCGGCGGGATGCCCTACGTGCAGGCGCTCCCGGTCGAGATGCTCACCGACACCGTCGAGCGGCTGCTGCGCGAGCGCGGCCCGGTCGCCCTGCAGTACGGGTCGGGCCAGGGCGACGTCACCTTGCGTGAGCAGATCTTGGACGTGATCGGCGAGGTCGGGATCTCCGCCCACCCCGACGACATCGTCGTCACCACGGGTTCCCAGATGGCCCTCGACCTGGTCACCCGCGTCTTCTGCAACCCCGGCGACGTGGTGCTCGTGGAATCTCCGTCGTACGTCGGCGCGCTCGGCGTCTTCCGCGCGTACGAGTGCGATGTCGTCCACGTAGCCATGGACGACCAGGGACTGGAGCCGACGGCCCTCCGGGAGGCGATCGCGGCGGTCCGGGCGTCCGGGCGGTCGATCAAGCTGATCTACACGATCCCCAGCTTCCACAACCCCGCCGGCGTCACCCAAGGCCCCGAGCGACGCCGGGAGATCCTCGCGATCGCACGCGAGGCCGGGATCGCGCTGCTCGAGGACGACCCGTACGGCCTGCTGGGCTTCGAGGGCGAGCCGCCGCGGGCGATCCGGGCGGACGACGCCGACGGCGTGATCTACCTCGGGTCCTTCTCCAAGACCATCGCGTCCGGCCTGCGGGTGGGCTGGGCGGTCGCTCCGCACGGCGTCCGGGACAAGCTCGTCCTCGCGGCGGAGGCGGCCGTCCTGTGCCCGTCCAACTACGCCCAGCTGACGGTCTCGGAGTACCTCGCCACCCAGCCGTGGCGCGAGCAGATCAAGTCCTTCCGTGAGGTCTACCGCGAGCGTCGCGACGCGATGCTCGACGCCCTCGACACCCTCATGCCCGCTGGCACGACCTGGACGGTCCCGGCCGGCGGGTTCTACAGCTGGCTGACGCTGCCCGAGGGCCTCGACGCCACCGCCATGGCACCGCGGGCGATCGCGAACCTCGTCGCGTACGTGCCCGGAACGGGCTTCTACGTCGACGGACAAGGCCGGCGCAACATGCGGCTGTCCTACTGCTACCCCGAGCCCGATCGGATCCGGGAGGGCGTCCGCCGCCTCGCCGGGGTCATCGAGTCCGAGATCGAGCTCGTCCACACGTTCGGCTCGGCCGGCCCGGCGTCGCCGCCGTCCGGAAGCGCCGTTCCCGCTCCCGATCTCGCCTAGGGGTTCGATGCACGTCCTGGTCCTGGCCGGCGGGCTGTCCGCCGAGCGTGACGTGTCGCTGCGTTCTGGGCGACGCGTCGCCGAGGCGCTTCGAGGCTCCCGGCCAGGCTGGGAGGTCACCGAGCACGATGTCGACGGATCCTTGCTCGACCGGCTGCGCAACCACCGGCCGGACTGCATCGTGCCGCTGCTGCACGGGGCCGCCGGCGAGGACGGTGCCCTGCGCGACGTGCTGGACGCGTTCGGCATCCCGTTCGTCGGATCGACCGCCGCGGCCAGCCGGCTGGCGTTCGACAAGCCGGTCTCGAAGGAGCTCGCGCGGACCGGCGGCATCCACACGCCGGACTCCGTCTCGATGCCTCAGTCGACGTTCCGGGAGCTCGGGGCCGGTGCGGTCCTCGCCGCCGTGGTCGGCAAGCTCGGGCTGCCGCTGGTGGTCAAACCCACCCGGGGCGGCTCGGCTCTCGGGGCCTCGATCGTCCGTACCGAAGCGGATCTGCCGGCGGCGATGGTCGGTGCGTTCGCCTACGGCGACGTCGTCATGCTCGAGCGGCTGGTCACTGGCACCGAGGTCTCCGTGTCGGTGTTCGAGGGCGACGGGGAGCTGCTCGCGTTGTCCGCGGTGGAGATCGTGCCCGAAGGCGAGCTCTACGACTACGCCGCCCGGTACACGGCGGGCACCACGGAGTTCTTCTGCCCCGCGCGCCTCTCCGACGACGCGGCACTCGCGGCGCAGGCGACCGCCTTGAACATGCACGCGCTCCTGGGTCTGCGGGACTTGTCCCGGACCGACCTGATCGTCGACGCAGACGGGGTCGCGTGGTTCCTCGAGGTCAACGTCGCGCCCGGCATGACCGAGACATCCCTGTTCCCCCAGGCACTTCTGGCCGCCGAGCTCTCGCCGGGAGAGATCGCCGCGGGCCTGGTCGAGGCCGCGATCGCCCGCGGGGCGTGAGGATCAGGACGTCGTCAGCAGGCTGACGACCCGACGCAGGTCGTCGAGGTCGGCGCACTCGATCACCAGCCGGCCGCGCGAGGTCCGCGAGCCGAAGCCGGTCGCCTCGACCCGCGTGTCGAGCACGTCGGCTGCCTGGGTCACCAGGTCGGCCACCGCCCCGGCGACCTGCTGGTCGCCGCTGGCGGTGCGCCGTGACCGGGTGGTCCGCGCCCGGGTCCGGCCGTCGGCCTCGCCCAGCAGGATGATCTCCTCGACCGACCGGACGCTCAGGCCCTCGGCGACGATCCGCGCGGCGAGTGCCTCCATGTCCTCAGCCTCGCCCAGCGACAGCAGCGCCCGCGCATGACCGGCCGACAGCACCCCGGCGGCGACGCGCCGCTGCACGTCCGTAGGCAGGCGGAGCAGCCGCAGGGTGTTGGTCACCTGGGGCCGTGACCGCCCGATCCGGCGGGCGAGCTCGTCCTGGGTGCAGCCGAAGTCGGAGAGCAGCTGCTGGTAGGCGGCTGCCTCTTCCAACGGGTTGAGGTTGGCGCGGTGCAGGTTCTCCAGCAGCGCGTCACGAAGGAGGTCGTCGTCGTCAGTCTGGCGCACGATGGCCGGGATGGTCGCGAGTCCGGCCTCTCGGCTGGCCCGTAGACGTCGCTCCCCGGCCACGAGCTCGTACCCGTCGCTCACCCGCCGGACCACCACCGGCTGCAGGAGGCCGATCTCCCGGATGGAGTGCACGAGCTCGGCGAGCGCGTCCTCGTCGAAGACTGTCCGTGGCTGGCGCGGGTTGGGCGCGATCTGGTCCACCGAGAGCTCCAGGTAGACCGCGTCCGACGGCGTCTGGTCCTCCACCACGGCCGGGCCCGGGATCAGCGCGCCGAGCCCTTTGCCCAGACCACGCGGCGGGGCTGCAGCCATGCTCTCTCCTTCGGGGGACAACTAGGTATCTTTTGACCGTTTATGTCCGATAATGTCTGTGGAAAACTATGTGGAAGATGGGACGAGCGCGACGACCTGGGCTGCCGCTTCCCGGTAGGCGATGGCACCGGGTGAGGCCGGGTCGTAGGTCACCACGGTCTGCCCGTAGGACGGGGCCTCGGAGACCCGGACCGAGCGCGGGATCACGGTGTCGATGACCTGCGCCCCGAAGTGGGTACGTACCTCCTGGGCGACCTGCGAGGCCAGCCGGGTGCGGCCGTCGTACATCGTCAGCAGGATGGCGCCCACCTCCAGCCGCGGGTTGAGGTGCGTACGGACCATCTCGATGGTCCGGAGCAGTTGCGACAGGCCCTCCAGGGCGTAGTACTCGCACTGGATCGGCAGGAGAACCTCGCTGGCGGCGACGAGGCCGTTCAGCGTCAGCAGTCCCAGGCTCGGCGGGCAGTCGAGGAAGACGAGGTCGAACTCCTGCTCCCCCAAGAGCGCCTCGACCGCCCGGGCCAGCCGGTACTCGCGGGCGACGAGCGCGACGAGCTCGATCTCCGCCCCGGCGAGGTCGATCGTTGCGGGCGCTGTCCACAATGACGGCACGTCCGGGCACGGCTGGATGACATCGACCAGCCGGCGCTCCCCGGTCAGGACGTCGTACACGCTGGGAGTGCCCTCGCGGTGCTCCGCGCCCAGGGCGGTCGAGGCGTTGCCCTGGGTATCGAGGTCGATCACCAGCACGCGCAGACCGGTCTGCGCTGCCGCGGCAGCGATGTTCACTGTGCTCGTCGCCTTGCCGACGCCACCC
>JAFIHP010000207.1 GCA_017849335.1 Actinomycetales bacterium
AGAAGAAGCCGGTGGAGACCGTGTCCATCGCCGACGCCGGCCTGGACGCCGCGCGGGTCGGGCTGGGGGCGGCCGCGACCGCGGTCGTCGACTTCGCTGCACGGCCGCCCAAGGCGGCCGGTGTCACGGTCACCGACGAGGGCGACGGTGGCGTGAAGATCGCGGACTTCCTGTCCGAGAACAAGTTCATCTGACCGACCGGGTCCGCGCCGCGGCTGCGGCAGCCGACTGACATCGACGTTTCGAGGGAGAAGTGCTCATGGGTGAGGTCCTGGTCCTGGTCGAGCAGGCCGACGGGGTCGTGAAGAAGGTGACGACCGAACTGCTGACCGCGGCCCGGTCGTTGGGCGAGCCGATCGCGGTGTGGGCGGGTCCGGGCTACGGCGACGACGCCGCAGCCGTGCTCGGCCAGTTCGGTGCCGCGACCGTGCTCGTCGCCGACGGCGCGGTGTTCGCCGACCATCCGGTCGCGCCGAAGGCGGAGCTGCTGGCGTCGCTGGTCGCGGGCCGGTCCCCGGTCGCGGTCCTGATCGCGTCGGGGCCCGAGGGCAAGGAGATCGCCGGCCGGCTCGCCGTGGCGACGGGGTCCGGGGTCCTGACCGATGCCGTCGGGATCGAGTCCGCGGACGGTTCGGTCACCGCGACGCAGTCGGTGTTCGGCGGATCGACCGTGGTCCACTCGACGGTCACGACCGGTACCCCGATCGTCACCGTCCGGTCCAACTCGATCGCCCCCGACCCCGCGCCGGTGACCGCTGCCCGTGAGGACGTGGCGGTGGACGTGTCCGCGGCGGCGACGGCGGCGACCGTGACCGGACGTACCGTCGCGACCCGCGGCGGACGGCCGGACCTGACCGAGGCCTCCATCGTGGTCTCGGGCGGTCGTGGTGTCGGGTCCGCCGAGGGCTTCGCCGTGATCGAGGCCCTGGCCGATGCTCTCGGCGCTGCCGTGGGTGCGTCCCGCGCGGCGACCGACGCGGGCTGGTACCCGCACCAGTTCCAGGTCGGGCAGACGGGCAAGACCGTGTCTCCCCAGCTGTACGTCGCTGCCGGGATCTCCGGCGCGATCCAGCACCGCGCCGGGATGCAGACCTCGAAGACGATCGTGGTCGTCAACAAGGACCCGGAGGCACCGATCTTCGAGCTCGCCGACTACGCCGTCGTCGGCGACCTGTTCGCCGTCGTCCCGCAGCTGACGACCGAGGTCACCGCACGCAAGGCCTAGGCGACGCGGAGGCCGCCGTAGCATTGGCCGACGTGACCGCACGCGCCTACCTCGACCATGCGGCGACGACGCCCATGGTCCCGGCCGCGCGGGCCGCGTGGATCGAGCAGTCCGAGCGCGTCGGGAACCCGTCGTCCCTGCACGCTTCGGGACGCCGAGCCCGGCGGGTCGTTGAGGAGGCGCGGGAGTCGGTCGCGTCCCAGCTGGGGGTTCGTCCGAGCGCTGTCGTGTTCACCGGTGGCGGCACCGAGGCCGACAACCTGGCGGTGAAGGGCCTGTTCTGGGCAGCGGGGGAGGCCGCCGGCGCGCGCCGCGTCCTCGTGTCGGCGGTGGAGCACCATGCGGTGCTCGACCCCGCTCAGTGGCTCGCTGACGCGCAGGGCGCAGCGCTCACGCTGCTCCCGGTCGACGGCCTGGGCCGTGTGGACCTCGACGTGCTCGCGCACGAGCTGACCGGACCGCCCGTCGCGGTGTGCTCGGTCATGTGGGCGAACAACGAGGTCGGCACCGTTCAGCCGGTCCACGAGATCGCCACCCTCTGCCGCTCGGCTGGCGTGCCGTTCCACACGGATGCCGTCCAAGCGCTCGGCCACGTCCCGCTGGACCTGGACGGCATCGACGCCGCGACGCTCAGCGGGCACAAGATCGGCGGCCCGGTCGGCGTCGGGGCGCTGGTCGTCGACCCGCGCCGTGACGTCACCCCCGTTCTGCACGGCGGCGGCCAGGAGCGCGAGATCCGGTCGGGCACGCTCGACGTGGCAGGCATCGCGGCGTTCGCGGCGGCGGTCGAGCACGCGGTCCGCGGGCAGGCGGAGCGGTCGGCCCACCTGCTCGGGCTGCGTCGCGCGCTGGAGCGCGGAATCCTCGCTGCGGTGCCGGATGCCGTGCTCAACGGGGATCCCGGCGAGCGCCCCGACCGACGCCTTCCCGGCAACGTCCACGTGTCCTTCCCCGGGTGCGAGGGCGACCTCCTGCTCATGCTCCTCGACGCCGCCGGCGTCGACTGCTCGACCGGCTCGGCATGCACCGCCGGGATACCGGAGCCCAGCCACGTCCTGCTGGCGATGGGCGCGTCCCTTGCGGCGGCTCGGTCGTCGCTCAGGTTCACCCTCGGCGAGACCTCGACCGTGGCGGACGTCGACGCCGTCGTCGCTGCGATCCCGGCTGCGGTCGACCGTGCTCGCCGCGCCGGGACCGTCTCGTTGCGGACCGTCTGACATGCGGGCCATCGCCGCACTCTCCGGCGGCGTCGACTCCGCCGTCGCCGCCGCTCGGCTGGTCGACGCGGGGCACGACGTGACCGGGGTGCACCTGGCGTTGGCGCGATCCTCGTCGTCCGGTGGTCGCGAGCGCGGATGCTGCACCCTCGACGATGCCCGGGACGCCAGACGCGTCGCCGACCTGCTGGGGATCCCGTTCTACGTGTGGGACTTGTCGGAGCGGTTCGAGGCCGACGTGATCGCCGACTTCGTCGAGGAGTACGCCGCCGGACGCACCCCGAACCCGTGCCTGCGATGCAACGAGCGGATCAAGTTCTCGGCCGTTCTCGATCGGGCGCTGGCGCTGGACTTCGACCTCGTCGCAACAGGCCACTACGCGCGCCTGGTCCACGCCGTCGGCGGCGTCGAGCTGCATCGGGCGATCGCCGCCGCGCAGGACCAGTCGTACGTCCTCGGCGTGCTCACGGCGACCCAGCTCGCGCACGCCGCCTTCCCGCTCGGCGACGCGACCAAGGAGCAGGTGCGCGACGACGCGCAGCGTCGGGGGCTGGCGGTCGCGCGCAAGCCGGACAGCACGGACCTGTGCTTCGTCGGCGACGGCGACACGCGGGCCTTCCTGGGCAGTCGCATCGGCCGGGTGTCCGGTGACGTCGTCGACGCGGTCACCGGTGACGTCGTCGGCTCGCACACCGGCGTGCACGGGTTCACGATCGGGCAGCGCCGAGGACTTGACCTTCGCCGTCCCGCGGCGGACGGCGAGGCCCGCTACGTCGTGGAGGTCGACGTGCGGACCTCGACCGTCCTGGTCGGTCCGGCGGCGCTCCTCGACGTAGACGAGGTCGTCGGCATCCGGCCGACGTGGACCGGCGCTCCCCTCGGCGACCGGTCGGTGGATGTCACCGCCCAGCTGCGGGCGCACGGGGAGCCGATCGAGGCGCGTGCGTGGATGGAGCGTGAGGAGCTCGTGGTGTCGCTCCGCCGGCCGGTCCGCGGGCTCGCCGCGGGCCAGGCCGTCGTGCTGTACGACGGCACGCGGGTCGTGGGCTCGGCGACGGTCGAGCGGACGTCGCGTCGGGTCGCCGCGTGAGCCTGCCCTGGAGTCCGGTCGCGGCGACGGGCGTCGGCTCGATGCCCGGCACCTCGGCGATCGAGGCGGCCCGGGTCGTGGCCGGGGAGCTGCCGGACTTCGTGCACGTCGTCGAGCTCCCGGCTCGTGGCCCGGGGGCGGACCTGATCGGTCGGGCCGGCGCGATGCTGGCCTCGGTGAGCGCGGACTTCGGACTGGAGACGACCCCGACCGGTTGGCGGATCGCCGGCGCACCGGGCCGTCAGGTACGCCGGGCCGCGTCGTGGCTCGGGGAGGATCTCGACGCGTTCGAGGAGACGACCCAGGGGTACATCGGCTTCGCCGACGGCGTCGAGGTGCGCGACGTCACCACGCCGCTGGACTGG
>JAFIHP010000208.1 GCA_017849335.1 Actinomycetales bacterium
ATCTGCCGGCCCTGCATGACGAAGGGATCGACGCCGGGCTCGGCCAGCAACGCGTCGCGCTGTGCGGGATCCACCCGCAGCAGCAGCCCGCCCTCGTGCGACGCGCACACCGCCATCGCCCCGCCGACCAGGAACGCGACCCCGCCGAACATGCGCTTCTCGCTGAGCGCGCGCTCCCCCGCGAGCAGCTCGCGCAGCCGCCGGGCCAGGTCCGCGTCCACCGCCATGGCGGCAGTGTGGCACCGTCACCGCGCGCCGGCGACCTCCGCGACCGCCTCGCCCAGCGCCGCGACCCCCGCCCGCAGCACGGGGACGGTCGCGGTCGTGACGACGAACGGCACGTACGGACCGGTCGGCTCCGTCGGGAAGAACAGCTGTCCGGCGTAGACGAAGTAGCCGCGCCCCAGCGCGGACCGCACGACCTCGGCCTCGTCGATGCCCTCGGGCAGCGCGATCCAGGCGAACGGCGACTGCGCGGCGGCGTACGGCTGGGGAACACCCGGCATCGCCTCGGACACGGCGTCCCACACCGCCGCGCGACGGACGGCGACCTCGCGCCGCAGCCCGGCGACGTGCCGCTTCCAGCCCGCGGACGACAGGACGTCGAGGGCGATCTGCTGCAGCAACGGCGAGACCGCCAGCTGCGTCGCCGTCGCCACCGCCGCGATGCGCTGCGTCACCGGCCCGCGCGAGACGATCGCCGCGATGCGCACGCCGGGAGAGATGATCTTGGTGAGGCTGCGCACGTAGATCACGTGCCCGGCCGGCGAGCGCGAGTAGAGCGTCGGCGCCCCCGTGGGGTCGAGGTCGCGCAGGTAGTCGTCCTCGACCACGAAGGCTCCGTGACGCGCGGCGATGTCGACGACCGCCTGCGCCCGCTCGGCCGTGAGGGTGACTCCCGTCGGGTTCGCCAGGCGCGGCTGACAGTAGAAGCCGACGGCCCGCGTGCGCGTGAAGGCCGCCTCGAGCGCCTCCGGGATGACCCCCCGCTCGTCCGTGGCGACGGGGACGACCTCCAGGCCGGCGTTGGCGGCCGACGCGACGACACCCGGGAACGTGGGCGACTCGACGAGGACCGGCTGGCCCCGGCGCCCCAGCGCCCCGAGCACGACCGACATGCCGGCCTGTCCTCCCGACACGATGACGACGTCGTCCGGGTGGGCCAGATCCTCATGCTCGGCAGCCAGATGGGCCCGGAGGTCCGGCAGTCCCGTGCTGCCGATCCACGCCCACGAGGTCGACCGACGCGCCGCCCGGCTCGTCACGGTCGCCAGCAGCCCCAACGGCTGGAGGGTCGGGTCGAGGTAGGAGTTGCGAAGGTTCAGCGCTCCCGCGGGCGGCGCCTGCGAGATCTGGGTGATCGCCTGGTAGCCCGGCAGGGCCGCCCCGAGCGTGGTGGTCTGCCACGACAGGTCGTGCGCCACCGGAGCCTGCGGCGCGGCCGGAGAGGCGACGAACGAGCCGCGACCGGGGACGACGTCGACGAGCCCGCGGCTGCGCAGGACCTCGAGGGCGTGCTGGACGGTCAGCGGGCTCACGGCGTGCTCGCGCTGGATCTGCCGCGTGCTCGGCAGCCGGTCGCCCACGGACATCCCCGCCACCAGGGCAACGAGCTCTTCCGCCAGCGCGTCAGAAGCGCTATCGTGTGACATGAGAGTTCACGATAGCGCTATCGACGCCTTCCGGGAAGCACTACCTCCGGTCTCCCCGCGCTCCCCGCAACGAGACCGTCGGCTGGACGCGGATGCGGTCATCGCCTGGACCGCCCGCGCGACGGCCGTCGGCCTCGACGCCGATCCCGCCGGACTGCGCGAGATCGCGAACCTCGCCGTCCGGCACGGGGCCTCACCGGTCCTCGCCGCCCTGGTCGCCGACCGCGGCGAGCCGTACGTCGCCCGGCTGCGCGCCCTCGGCCGCATCACCAGCATCTTCGAGCGCTGAGGCCGGTCCCGCGGCCGCGACGGCTCAGCGCACCGGGTAGCCCGCAGACGCGAGCTCGCCCTTGACCTGACCGATCGACAGCGTGCCGAAGTGGAACACGCTCGCGGCCAGGACGGCGTCTGCTCCGGCCTGAACGGCCGGGACGAAGTCGCCGACCGCACCAGCGCCACCGCTGGCGATCAGCGGCACCGTCACCTCCCGCCGCACGAGCTCGATCAGGGGCAGGTCGTAGCCGCCGGTCGTGCCGTCGGCGTCCATCGAGTTGAGCAGGATCTCCCCGGCGCCCAGCCGCGCGCCCTGCGCCGCCCACTCGACGGCGTCGATCCCGGTGCCCTCCCGGCCGCCGTGCGTCGTCACCTCGAACCCGCTGGGCGTCACGGTCCCCGGCGGACAGCGCCGCGCGTCGACGCTGAGGACGACGCACTGCGCCCCGAACCGCTCCGCCGCCTCGGACAGCAGCTCCGGTCGCCGGATCGCGGCCGTGTTGACCCCGACCTTGTCCGCGCCCGCGCGCAGCAGCCGGTTGAAGTCCTCGACTTCACGGACTCCCCCACCGACCGTCAGCGGGATGAACACCGTCTCGGCCGTGCGCCGCACGACGTCGTACGTCGTCTCCCGGCCGCCGCTGGACGCGGTGATGTCCAGGAACACCAGCTCGTCGGCCCCGGCCTGGCCGTACGCCGTCGCCAGCTCGACGGGATCGCCCGCGTCCCGCAGGTCGACGAAGTTGACGCCCTTGACCACCCGACCGGCGTCGACGTCCAGACACGGGATCACCCGGACGGCGACCGTCATGGCCGCGCGGGTCCCCACTCGTACGGGTCGAACCGCGGCTCGATCGCGGTGATCGCCTCGGCCAGCGTGAACGCGCCGTCGTACAGCGCGCGCCCGACGATGGCGCCCTCGAGCCAGTGCGGCACCAGCTCCGCCAGCTTGTGCAGGTCCTCCAGCCGCGACACGCCGCCGGAGGCGATGACCGGTCGCTTCGTGGCCGCGCACACCTCCTTGAGCAGGTGCAGGTTCGGGCCCTTCATCGTGCCGTCCTTGGTGACGTCGGTCACCACGTACCGGGCGCACCCGGCCTCGTCGAGCCGGCCGAGGGTCTCCCACAGGTCGCCGCCGTCCTTGGTCCATCCCCGGGCCGAGAGCGCCGTCCCGCGCACGTCCAGCCCGACGGCGATCCGGTCACCGTGCTCGGCGATCGCCCGCTCGGTCCACTCCGGGTCCTCCAGCGCCGCCGTACCGATGTTGACGCGCTCGCAGCCGGTGGCCAACGCCTTGCGCAGCGACTCGTCGTCCCGGATGCCGCCCGACAGCTCGACCCGGACGGACCCACGCACCGCGTGGACGACCTGCGAGATCACGCCGGCGTTGGAGCCACGGCCGAACGCAGCGTCGAGGTCGACCAGGTGGATCCACTCCGCGCCCTGCTCCTGCCAGGCCAGCGCGGCCGAGAGCGGGTCGCCGTACACCGTCTCCGAACCCGCCTCCCCCTGCACCAGCCGGACGGCCTGGCCGTCCTGGACGTCGACGGCCGGCAACAGCTCGAGTACGGGAGTCACGGCGCCGACCCTAACCGGCGCTCCACGCCGGGCCCCGGCCACGTCGACGTCGGGAGACCCCGTCGATCACGGAGCTGGGTGCGGTTTTCGGCGGGAGAGCGCACTCGAATCCATGATCAACGAAGGCAGCGGCCGGTTCGCGCCGGGCGCGGGTGGCAGGATCGGGCGCCGTGGCGGCGCTGACCTTCTTCACCGGCACGATGGACTCGGGCAAGTCCACGCTCGCACTGCAGACCGACCACAACCGCGCCGCCCGCGGCCTGACCGGGCTGATCTTCACCTGCCGCGACCGGGCCGGTGCTGCGACCCTGTCGTCCAGGCTCGGGCTCGAGAAGGACGCGATCGAGGTCGACGAGACGCTCG
>JAFIHP010000209.1 GCA_017849335.1 Actinomycetales bacterium
CCCACCAGGCGTCCAGCCTGCCCAAGGCTCCGGCGGCCGGATCGCCGGCGAGCGGTGCCGGAGCCTCCTCGATGCGGTCGACGGCCTCGCGCAGCGGGGCGGGCAGCTCGGTCGTCACGGCCCCAACCTAGGCGGCGGCCAGGGCGAGCACGACCAGCGCCGCTGTCGTGCCGGTCTCGCACACTGCGCCGAGCACGTCCCCGGTGATCCCGCCCAGCCGGCGGACCGCGGTGCGCAGAAGGGCTGCCGCAGCGAGCAGCGCTGTCGCTGCCGCTGCCATGGCGACGAGGGCGCCGCGGGCGCCCGTCCCGGCGGCCAGAGCACCAACGGCGCACGCTGCGAACCATCCGACCGTCACGATCACGAGCGCGAGGCGCGGGACGGACTGCGCCACCGCGGCACCGAGCCCGTCGGCGCGTGCTGCCGGGATCCCGCGCGTGCACGAGAGCGTGATCGCCAGCCGACCGCTGCCCACGGCCACCGCGACGGCGAGGGCCGCGTGACCGGAACCGAGGGCCTGCGACAGCGCCGCCGCCTGGACGAGCAGGACCAGCACGACGGCGACGACGCCGAACGGCCCGATGTCCGAGCGCCGCGCGATCTCCAGCGCCTGCGGCGCGGGTCGGCCGCTCCCGAGTGCGTCAGCGGTGTCCGCGAGGCCGTCGAGGTGCAGCGCGCGGGTCAGGTACGCGACGGCCCCGACCGCCAGCGCGGCGGCCAGCAGCGGCGCGGCACGGGTGTGGTCGACGACGGCCTGGGCAGCGGCGCCGACCAGCAGACCGAGGACGGCGCCGACCGCCGGTGCGAGCAGCATCGCCACCCGGGCGACGCGGCGGTCGACGATCCGCGGTGGGGTCACCGGCAGGCGGGTCAGGGTGCCGACCGCGAGTCGGACCCCGTCCGTCACCGTCATCGCGTCCGCCGTGGCGCGTCCACAGTCAGTCGCCCTGATCGCGGTCGCTGACGCCTGCGTCGGCGAAGGTCGACATCTCCCGACAGGTGGCGCTCGCTGCCTGCAGGACGGGGACCGCCACGAGGGCCCCGGAGCCCTCGCCCAGGCGCAGACCGAGGTCCAGCAACGGGTCCAGTCCCAGGGCCGCGAGCGCCTCTGTGGCGGCGGGCTCGGTTGAGCGGTGCCCGGCGACCCACCATGCGTCGGCCCCGGGGGCGATGCGGCGGGAGACGAGGGCTGCGGCGCACGAGATCACGCCGTCGAGGACGACGGGCAGCCCGAGGGCGGCGGCGCGCGCGAGCATCCCGCTCATCGCGGCGATGTCGGGGCTGCCGACCTCGGCGAGCAGCGCGACGGGGTCGTCGACGGCGGGGCGGCCGCGATCGATCGCCTGGGCGACGGCCGCGCGCTTGCGGGCAAGCGTCGCGTCGTCGATCCCGGTGCCGCGCCCTGTCACGTCGTCGGCGGCCCGCCCGGTCAGGAGGCCGGTGAGGGCCGCGGCCGCCGTCGTGTTGCCGATGCCCATGTCGCCAGGCACCAGCAGGTCGGCGCCGTCGGCTCGGGCCTCGTCGGCGAGATCGGCACCGAGTCGGATCGATGCGACCGCCTCGGCGACGGTCATCGCCGGCTCCCGGTCGACCGACCCGCACGAGCGGCGCACGCGACGAGAGGCGACCCGTGGGTCGAACGCGTCGAGATAGCCCGGGTCCGCATCGACGCTGACGTCGACCACCCGGACCGTGGCGCCGACCTGCCGCGCCAGCACGTTCGCGCCCGCGCCGCCCGTCACGAAGTTGACCACCATCTGGGCGGTCACCTCCGGCGGGTACGCCGAGGTGCCGGCGGCGCGCGCGACTCCGTGGTCGCCGGCGAGGATGACCAGGAGGGGCCGCGTGAACGGTCGCGGAGGGCAGGTCCCCTGGACGGCGGCGATCCAGGCCGACAGCGGCTCGAGGCGGCCGAGCGCGCCCGCGGGCTTGGTCAGCGTCGCCTGGCGGGCGATCGTCGCGGTGAAGGCGGCGGCGTCCGGCGCCGGGACCGCCCAGGGAATCGGGTCGATCCCGGGCTCGGTCTTCGCGTCGTGTTGCGTCTCCACGGCGTCCGTCATGTCGCTCTCCCCACCGTCGAGACGCCCTCCATGGTCGTCATTCGGGCGATATTCCTGCTCATAGCGACCACGCGAGGCGCCTCGCGGGCTGTGGGGTGAGGTCGAGGGGACGGCCGGCCACCATCAGCGTCACCGTGTCGCACGCGTCGGCGACCCGGGCGTTCAGCCGGCCGAGCAGGTCGGCGAACAGCCGGCCCGACGCCGACGCCGGGACCACTCCCATGCCCACCTCGTTCGACACCAGGACGACAGTCGCGCGGCTGGCCCGCACGGCGTCGACGAGGGCGTCCACCGCGGCGTCGACGTCCGCGTGCACGCCCACGCGGTCGCCGGCCTCGGCCCGCGCCCACGCGTCCGCGCGATCGAGCACGGCCGTCAGCCACAAGGTCAGGCAGTCGACGAGGACGCACGTGCCCGCCTCGGCGGCGGAGACGACGTCCACGACGTCGATGCCGTCGCCGGCCTCGTAGGTCGCCCAGTGCTCCGGTCGGCGGGCCCGATGCAGCGCGACCCGCTCGGCCCATTCCGGATCGTCCGCGCGCTGGCCGGCGGTGGCCACGTAGCCGACGTCGGCGTAGGCCGACGCGATCGCCTCGGCCCGGGTCGACTTGCCCGACCGGGCGCCGCCCAGCAGCAGCATCCGCTCCGCCGGCCGGCCCCCGGGAACGGCGAGGTCCAGGAGGTCGCCGTCGTCGGGCAGCAGCACGCCGAGGTGGCGCAGTCGTGGCCGCAGCTCCTCGGCCGGCGGGTTGTGATGGCTGAGGTGCGTCGCCGCGACGAGAGTCCGGACGTCGACGACGCCGCCGGCGCGCAGCGCGTCGAGCACGCCCGGAAGCGTCGTGAGGTCCAGGTGTCCGCGCCCGTGGTCGGCCCGGTCGCCGAACGTCTCGTCGATCAGCACGAGGTCGACCCGGCCGCCGACGGCGTCGATCGTCGATGCCGGGAGCGCGCCGGTGTCCGTCGCGTAGAGCAGCCGGTCACCGTCCGGGGCCGTCACCGCGTAGAGAACGGCCTCCTGCGCGAGCACGTCGCCGTCCCCGTGATGGTGCTCGGCGGCGAGCACCGTCGCGGCGTAGGTGCCCGCCGCCGTCGGCAGCTCGACCGTCGTCCCCGGGCCGACGACGTGGAGGTCGACGTCGGCGTCGGGTCCGACCCAGGCGCGGCACGCGGCGATCGCCTGCTCGGGCCCCCACACGTGCAGTCGCCGTCCGACGTCGACCCACGAACGGGTGAGCAGCATCATCGGCTGCAGATGGTCCGGGTGGCCGTGCGTGACCAGCAGGTGCTCGACGTCTCGCAGCGACACGTGGCCCGTCAGGTGGGGCGTTGTCGGGCCGCAGTCGACCAGGATCCGGTCGTCCACCAGCGCGGCGCTCGGTCGACGGGACCGCCCGGCCGCCCGCTCGGCCGCGCAGCTCCGGCAGTCGCAGAACGGGTTCGGCCAGCCGTCGGCGGAGCCGGTGCCCAGTAGCCGAACGCGCACGTCAGGCCGCCGACCGCTCGAACGTGACCGCGGCCTCGAACGCGGCCTTGCGCGACATCCGTCGCAGCGCGAGCAGCACCGGCCGTCCGGCGACGAGGATCAGCGCGACCGTGAGCGCGGCACGTGGGATGTCGTAGCCCAACGACGTGACGAGGCTGAAGCGCAGCCAGGCGATCAGGTTGGCCAGCAACGGGTCGCCGGGGACGAACGCGATTCCCTCCGGCAGGCCCGAGGTGAACGGCCAGAACCACAGGTTGAGGCAGAAGCCGTAGGCGACGCACGCGGCCGCCCCGTAGCCGGCGAGCATCGTGATCTCCCGCCGGCCCGACGCGCGGGGGAGGAGCCCGGCGCCCATGCCGACCCACGCGGCGCCGATCATCTGGAACGGCAGCCACGGTCCGACCCCACCGGTCGTGAGCGCCGACGCGAGCATCGACACCGCACCGAGGCTGAACCCGAAGCCCGGTCCGAGGGCTCGCCCGCCGAGGACCAGC
The DNA here is from genome assembly GCA_017849335.1 of Actinomycetales bacterium. GTDB lineage: Bacteria > Actinomycetota > Actinomycetes > S36-B12 > S36-B12 > UBA10649. The sequence goes on from JAFIHP010000209.1 coordinate 4,038, forward strand.
ACCACCCAGATCGGCTCGATCCCCGCCGTCCCGCCGCCGAGCGGTCGTAGCGCGGCGATGACGGCAGCCAGGACCCCGAGCATCGCGACGGCCTTGGCGTCCATGCCGCCGTCGGACACCTGGGCGAGCACGACCAGGAGCAGCAGCGGCACCACGACCGCGAACAGGTACGGTGCGTCGTGGGAGTGGGCGACCGCCTCCGACTGCGGGTCGGCGACGAGCGGCCAGCCGAACGCGATCAGGCCGACGAGCGAGGCGAGCGCGATCGTCGCCATCGACGTGAACCCCAGGCGCACCGCCGTGACGCGGGCGAACGCGCCGTCGCGGACGGCGTTCATCCCGCGCTCCTCGCGCCGAGCGCGGGGCCACTCGCGCCGAGCGCGGCTTCCACCTGCTCCACCGTCAGCCAGTCCTGCGGCGCCAGGATCTTCGCCACCTGCGGGGCGAACATCGCCGACGACGTCACCACCTGAGCCGTCGGCCCGTCCGCCACGACCTCCCCGTCGGCGAGGATCACGACCCGATCAGTGACCTCCGCCACGAGCTCGACGTCGTGCGTCGCCAGGACGATCGCGTGCCCGGCGTCGGCGAGGTCGCGCAGCACCTGGCCGAGGCGGGCCTTGGTGGGGTAGTCCAGACCGCGCGTCGGCTCGTCCAGCAGCAGCAGCGGCGGCCGCGCGGCGAGCACCAGGCACAGGGCGAGCAGAAGCCGCTGGCCCTCGGAGAGGTCGCGCGGGTGCGTGCTGTCGTCGATGTCCGGGGCCATGAGGGCCAGGAGCGCGCGCGTGGTGCCCGGTTCGCAGCCCGTGTCCTTGTCAGCCGCTCGGCACTCGTCGAACACCGTCGAGGCCTCCAGGAGGTCGCCTGGCTCCTGCGGCACCAGCCCGACCGTGCGCAGCAGGGCCGGCCCGCGCAGCTCGACCGGGTCGGCGCCGTCGACGGCGACCGACCCCGACCGCCTCGGCCCGATGCCCACGAGGGATCCGAGCAGGGTCGACTTGCCGGCGCCGTTGCGGCCCATCAGGGCGACGACCTCGCCACGTCGCACGGAGAGATCGACGTCGGCGAGGGCGGCGTGGGCCCCGTACCGCACGGACAGTCCGGACGTCCGCGCCAGCGCGGCCGAGTCGGTGCGGACGACGCGGAGCATGGGGGATCTCCCGACGAGCAGGTCACGCAGCGGGCCGGCCGCCCGGCGGGCATCGCGCACCGACAACGGAAGCGGGTCCCAGCCGGCGAGACGACCGAGCTGCACGACCGGCGGCGCGATCGGCGCTGTCCCCATGATCTCGGCGGGCCGGCCCGCGCGGACGGGTTCGCCGTTGCCGGGCACGATCACCACGAGGTCCGCGTACTGAACGACCCGCTCCAGCCGGTGCTCGGCCAGGACGACGGTCACTCCGAGGTCGTGGACGAGGCGCTGCAGCGCCGCGAGCACCTCCTCGGCCGCCCCGGGATCCAGGGCCGACGTCGGGTCGTCGATGACCCGGACGCGGGTCTGCACACCG
>JAFIHP010000210.1 GCA_017849335.1 Actinomycetales bacterium
CGCACGAAGTGGTCCACCCGAGCCGCCTTGGCCGCCCGGTCGATCTCCTCCGCAGTCGGGTTGACCGCGCCGTAGGCGATGTTGTCGCGAATGGTGCCCTCGAACAGCCACGTGTCCTGTAGGACCATCCCGAAGGACCGGCGCAGGTCGTCACGCCGCATCGTCATGGTGGGCACGCCGTCGATGCGGATCTGCCCGGAGTCGATGTCGTAGAACCGCATGAGCAGGTTGACCAGGGTCGTCTTGCCGGCACCCGTCGGGCCGACGATCGCGACGATCTCGCCGGGTCGCGCGGTCAAGGAGAACCCGTCGATCAACGGCGCGTCCGGCAGGTAGCGGAACGACACCTCGTCGAAGTCGATGCGGCCCTCGACGTCGAAGGCCGGAACGGCCTCGACCGAGTCCGGGTCCTCCTCGTCCTCGTCCAGCAGCTCGAACACCCGCTCCGCGGACGCGATGCCGGACTGCAGGATGTTGGCCACGCTGGCGATCTGCGTGATCGGCATTGTGAACTGCCGGGAGTACTGGATGAACGCCTGCACGTCGCCGAGCGACATCGTGCCCGATGCCACCCGCAGCCCGCCGATGACGGCGATCGCGACGTAGTTCAGGTTCGACACGACCATGAGCGCCGGCTGGATGATGCCCGAGATGAACTGGGCCTTGAAGCTGCTCTCGTACATGCGCTCGTTCGTCACGTCGAACGTCTCGATCGTCGCCCGGCGGTGACCGAAGACCTTCACCAGGTCGTGGCCCGAGAACGACTCCTCCACGTGGCCGTTCAGCTGGCCGGTCCACCGCCACTGCGCGATGAAGTGCGGCTGCGACCGCTTGGCGATGAACATCGTCACGAAGAACGACAACGGGACCGTCAGCAGGGAGATCACCGCCAGAAGCGGACTGATCCACACCATCATGGCGAGAACGCCGATGACCGTGAGAACCGAGGTGATCAGCTGCGTCATCGTCTGCTGCAGCGTGGTCGAGATGTTGTCGATGTCGTTGGTCACCCGGCTGAGGACGTCCCCGCGCGAGGTGGAGTCGAAGTACCGCAGGGGCAGGCGCCCGAGCTTGTGGTCGACCTCTTCGCGCAGCCGGTAGATCGTGCGCTGGGTGACACCGGCCATCAGGTAGTTCTGCGCCCAGGAGAGGAACGAGCTGAACACGTAGACGATCACGACGAGCGCCAGGATCTGGGCCAATGCCGTGAAGTCGACGCCGGCACCGGGCGTGATCGTCATCGACGCGACCATCTGCGCCTGATCGGTCTTGCCCTGGGCCTCCAGCGCGGCGACCGCCTGCGCCTGCGTCACCCCGCTGGGCAGCTGGGCACTGACGACACCGTCGAACAGGACGTTCGTCGCGTTGCCGAGGAGCTTCGGACCGAGCACGGCGAGGAACACGCTGCCGGCGGCGAGCGCCAGGACGAGCGCGACGATCCAGCGCTCGGGACGCAGCCGCCGGGAGAACCGCCGCATCGAGCCGCGGAAGTCCTGCGCCTTCTCCGTCGACACGCCGACGCCGCCCATCGGGCCACCGCCACCGGGTCGACCCATCGGCCCACCGGGCCGCATGCCGCTCACGAGTTCTCCAGCTGGGCCTGGGAGGCGACGATCTCGCGATAGGCCTCGCACTCGTCGAGGAGCTCGTCGTGCGTTCCGGTGCCGACGATCCGTCCGCCGTCGAGCACGATGATCGTGTCCGCGTGCATGATCGTGCTCACGCGCTGAGCGACGATGATGACGGTCTTGTCGCGCGTGCGCTGCGCGAGCGCGGCGCGCAGGCGGGCGTCGGTCGCGTAGTCGAGCGCCGAGAAGCTGTCGTCGAACAGGTAGACGAGCGGGTCGCGCACGACGCACCGCGCGATCGCGAGACGCTGGCGCTGGCCGCCCGAGAAATTGACGCCGCCCTGCTCGACCGGGGCGTGGAGACCTTCCGGCAGCAGGTCGACGAACTCCCGCGCCTGGGCCACCGTCAACGCGTCCCACACCTGCTCGTCCGTCGCATCCGGGCGTCCGAACCGCACGTTGGACCCGACCGTTCCGCCGAAGAGGAATCCCCGCTGCGGCACGATGCCGAACAGCGACCACAGGTCGTCCAGCGCCAGGTCGCGGATGTCGACCCCGTCGATCAGCACGGCGCCGGAGGTGACGTCGAGCAGCCGCGGCAGGACGTTGACCAGCGTGCTCTTGCCCGAGCCGGTACCGCCCACGATCGCTGTCGTCCGACCAGGCTCGAACACGCACGAGAGGTCCTGCAGCACGCTGTCCTGGGCTCCCGGGTACCGGAACTCCACGTTGCGCAGCTCGATGCGGCCCGTCGTCGGGACCGTGGCCGGGGCGACCGGCTCGGCGATGTCGGGCACGGTGTCCAGCACTGCCAGGACGCGCTCGGAGGACGCCGCGGCGCGCGGAACCATCATCACCGTCATCACGGCCATCATGACCGAGAACAGGATCTGCATGATGTACGACTGGAACGCGAAGAGGTTGCCGATGGGCATCGACCCGTCCGAGATCAGGTGGCCACCGAACCAGATCACCGCGACGATCGACAGGTTCATGACGAGCATCAGCAGGGGGAAGATCAGCGCGAACAGGCGCGTGACCCGCAGCGCGACCTGGGTGAGCTGGTCGTTCGCATCGGCGAACCGCGCCTGCTCGTGCTCGGTCCGCACGAACGCCCGGATGACCCGGATACCCGCGAGGTTCTCGCGGAGCACCCCGTTGACCTTGTCGACCTTGACCTGCATGACACGGAACAGCGGGACCGTCTTGTAGACCATGATCCCGATGACCAGCAGCATCGTCGGGACGATCACCAGCAGGAGCGCCGACAGCTGGACGTCCTCGCGGATCGCCATGATCACGCCGCCGACGGCCGTGATCGGCGCCAGCACCATCATCGTCAGGCCGATGACGATGAGCATCTGCACCTGCTGGAC
>JAFIHP010000211.1 GCA_017849335.1 Actinomycetales bacterium
CCCCCCTTCTGACGGGCGTCCGGTCTAATCAGCGTCGGCGAGCGAGCCGGCGCTCCCTGCGCCGGACGGCGGCGTCGAACCGCCGTGCGTCGTCGGGCGTGCCCGGCTGGACGCGCGGGACGGGGCGCGGCCGGCCGAGGTCGTCGACCGCGACCATCACCAGGTACGCGCCCACGACGTGCACGGGCGCGACCGTCTCGTCCCACCGGTCCGCCAGAACACGCACGCCGACCTCCATCGACGTCGAGCCGGCCCAGTTCACCTGCGCGCTCGCGTGCACGACGTCCCCGACGTGCGCCGCAGCGACGAAGGCCACCTCGTCGACGAACGCGGTGACGGCCGACCCGTGGGAGAAGCGCGCGGACACGACTCCCGCGAGGGTGTCGATGAGGCGCAGGATCACCCCGCCGTGCACGGTCCCCATGAGGTTGACGTCGGCGGGACCCATGACCTGCGAGATCGTCAGTCGCGTCTGCGAGGTCGCGATGCAGGGCTGGCCGGAGATGCTGGTCGATCGGGACATGAGCTCTCCTTCGCGAGCACACGTGCGACCGCGAGGACGAGACGCGGAGCGAGCGCGACGACGCGTCGCCCGCTCGGCGAGGACCCACCCACGAGGTCGCAGCCAACCGGCCCACGGTCGCGGGCCGCACGGCTGGCAGGTCTTCGGACTCGCGGGCGCGTCCGGCTGACGCCGGGCTCCTAGTGGCCGTCGCTTCCCGAGCCCTCGGGCTCAGTGCTCATGACGGCGGTCGTTCCCACTCACCGCTGCGGGGCAGTCCCGGATTCGAACCGGGTTCCCTCTTGCCCCGACCCGTCTGGCTGACGGGCCGGACCAGCTGCGCTCGGGACCCTAGCAGCGGCCGGCCTAGCGGGCCGGCACCCGCACGCGCAGCGCATCGGGGAGAAGCCGCACGCGGAAACCGTGTCCGGCGCTGGCCGGGTCCCCGTCGACCTGCCGTCCGCGGGTGGCCGCGGTGGACACGACCACCTCACGGCCGACGAGGTGCGTGCGCGACGGGTCGCCGTCCGCGCCCTTGCCCCGCAGGATCCCGCCCGTCGTGCGCATCCAGTCCCACGGCGTCGACGGGTCGATCACCAGCACGTCGAGCAGGCCGTCGTCCGCCGCGGCCTCGGGGATCAGGTCGATGCCTCCGACCAGCGTGCCGACGTTCGCCACGAGCACCGTCCGCCCGTACAGGACCTGCTGCGGGCCGCCGTCGACCGAGAGGCGCAGCCGCATCGGCTGCTCCCGCATGTGCTTGACGCCCTCGATCGCGTAGGCACCCCAGCCGACACGACGCTTGAGCGTCTCCGATGCGCCCATCATCGCGGCGTCCCAGCCCATCCCGCACATGACCGAAGAGAGCCGGCGCACGCCCTTGCCGAGGTAGACGTCGAGCAGGTCGATCACGCGGTCCTGCCCGGTGAGCGCCGTCCGGATCGCGTCCTCCGCGTCGAGCGCGATCCCGAGATTGCGCGCCAGCAGGTTGCCGGTACCGCCCGGGATGACGCCGAGGGCTGCCGACGTCCCCTCCAACGCCTCCGCGACCGACATCACCGTGCCGTCCCCACCCCAGGCGAGGACGACCTCGGCGCCGGCCGCAAGCGCCTCCCGCGCCTGGCCGGCGCCGGTGTCCTCGGCGGTCGTCTCGTGCCACGACGGCGCGGGCATCCCGATCGATTCCGCGACCCGCTCCACGAGCCTGCGCGCCCGCCGGACGTCACCGACCTTGCGCGGGTTGACGACGACAGCGGCCGATGCGTGCGTCACGAGGCCGGTGGGGTGCCGGTACCGCTGAGGCCCGCGCGGATGGAGGCGAGCGCCGTCGTCAGCTCGGTCGGCAGGATCCAGACCTTGTTCGCGTCCCCCTTGGCGACCTCGGGGATCGCCGCGAGGTACCGGTGCGCGAGCTCGTTCGGCTGGGGGTCCGCGGACCGAAGGCCCTCGTAGATCGTGCGGACGGCCTGCGCCTCCGCGTCCGCAGCGATGATCCGGGCCTTCGCCTCCCCCTCCGCACGCAGGACGGCGGCCTGCGCATCGGCTTCGGCGGCGAGGACCTCCGACTGCTTGTCACCCTCGGCGTTCAGGATGGCGGCCTGCTTCTGCCCTTCCGCGGTGAGGATCGCGGCACGCCGCTCGCGCTCGGCCTTGAGCTGCTTCTCCATGGCCTCCTGCACCGAGGCCGGCGGGTCGATGGCCTTCAGCTCGACCCGGTTCACCCGGATCCCCCACTTCCCGGTGGCCTCGTCGAGAACGCCGCGCAGCTCGCCGTTGATCTGGTCCCGCGACGTCAGCGCCTGCTCGAGGTCCATCGAGCCGATCACGTTGCGCAGCGTGGTGACGGCGAGCTGCTCGATGCCGACCAGGTAGCTGCTGATCTCGTACGTCGCCGCCTTGGGGTCGGTCACCTGGAAGTAGATGACCGTGTCGATCGACACGACGAGGTTGTCCTCGGTGATGACGGGCTGCGGCGGGAACGACGCGACCTGCTCGCGCATGTCCACGCGCTGGCGGATGCGGTCGATAACCGGTACCAGGATGCTCAGCCCCGGCGTCAGCGTGCGCGAGTAGCGACCCAGTCGCTCGACGATCGCGGTGTCGGCCTGCCGCACGATGACGATGGTCCGGATCAACGTGATGAGCACGAACAGGACGACCACGAACACGACGATCCCCGTGACGGCAAGCTCCATGTCTCCTCCTCGGTTCGGTGGCTCAGAGCGGGTCGACGGGGTAGACCAGGGCCGTCGCCCCGTCGATGCGGGTGACGATGACGTCCACCCCGTCGGGGACGGGCGTCGAGGTGACCTCGGTGTCCAGGCGCGCCGACCACACCTCGCCCCGCAGGCGGATCCGGCCGTCGTGCGCCGTCACCTCGCTCGCGGTCCGGCCGCGGGCACCCGGCAGCGCCGCCACGCCTGTCCGGGTCTCCGGCGCGCCGCGCCGCAGATGACGCAGCGCGATCGGCCGGACGAACGCGATCCCCGCGGCCGAGACGCCGACACCGACCACGGCCTGCAGCCACAGCGGACCGCCGAGGGCGGCGGTCCCGGCGGCGGCGCCGGCACCGACCGCGATCAACGCGAAGGTCAGGTCGGCGGTCAGCAGCTCCACCCCGACCGCGACGAGCGCGGCGACGAGCCACAGCACGGCCGGCGACATCGGCGCTCCTCGGGGTGGGCGGTACCTCCACCATAGGCATAGGCCACGAGCGCCGCCAGCACGGATGCGGCTCGGTCGGCCTACCCTGTCGACGTGGCCCCGAGCGAGCGGCACGAGCAGGACAGCAGCGCGGCGTGCTGGCTGGACGAGGTGTGCCCGGAGTGCGGCGCCATCGCCGAGCACCGCGACGGCTGCCCGCTGCGGGAGCCGACCGATGCCTGACGGCCACGCCGCCCGCCGGCTCGCCCGCCTGCTGGGCGTCGACGTGCCGATCGTGCTCGGGCCCTTCGGCGGTCTGTCGTCCGTCGCGTTGACCGCGTCCGTCAGCGAGCTGGGGGGCCTGGGTTCCTACGGGCTCTACGGCTACGACGGCGATCGGATCACCTCGACCGTCGCGTCGCTGCGCGAAGCCACGTCCCGGCCGTTCGCGCTCAACCTGTGGCTGCCGACCGGCGACGAGGTGGAGCCCGGCGACGTCGACCTCGAACCGGCGCGAAGCGTGGTGGCGCCATTCTTCGCCGAGCTCGGCGTCGCTATGCCTCCCGCACCGCAGCGGTTCCTGCCGACCCTCGACGATCAGCTCGACGCGGTGCTGGACGCGCGCCCCGCGGTGATGAGCGTCGTGTTCGGGGTCCCGGTGGCCGAGGTCGTCGACGCGGCTCATCGGCAGGGGACGCTGGTCATGGGCACCGCGACCACGGTCGACGAGGCGGTCGCGCTGAGCACCGCCGGCGTGGACGTCGTCGTCGCGTCCGGGGCCGAGGCGGGCGGCCACCGCGTGTCGTTCCTGCGGCCCGCCGAGCGCTCGCTCGTCGGGACGTTCGCGCTGGTCCCGCAGGTGGTCGACGCCGTCGACGTGCCGGTGATCGCCGCCGGCGGGATCGCCGACCGGCGCGGAGTGGCTGCTGCTCTCGCCCTCGGCGCGGCCGGTGTGCAGGTCGGCACGGCGTTCCTCGCGACGCGGCAGTCCGCCGCCGCGGACTCCTACCGCGCAGCGCTGCGGGGAGCCGCGGCCGACGGGACGGTCCTGACGCGGGCCATGAGCGGACGCCTCGCCCGCGGCCTGCCGAACCGGGCCGTCCAGGCGATCGAGGAGGCCGGGGTGATCGCGGCGTTCCCCGCGCAGAACTGGCTGACCGGCCAGTTCCGCACGGTTGCCGCGCGCGCCGACGTCGCGGATCTGCTGTCGTTGTGGGCCGGCCAGGCGGCCGGGCTGGCGACGCACGTCGATGCTGCCGACGTGTTCGCCGAGCTGTCGGCCGGGTTACCGCACACGGCGACGTAGATCCGCAATTGCGGGGTATCGTCGCTCGGCATGACGCAGATGCGGATATCGGACGCGGCGCGCCTCCTCCTCGTCAGTGACGACACCGTGCGGCGCTGGGTCACGGACGGCCGGCTCCTGGCCGGTCCCGCAGGCTCCGGGCCGCAGACGGTCGACGCGGCCAGCGTGGCGATGCTGATGGTCGAGCTGGCCCCGGAACCGCAGACGCCGCGCACCTCGGCACGCAACCGGCTCCCCGGCATCGTCACGCGGGTCGAGAAGGACGGCGTCATGGCCCTCGTCGAGATCCAGGCCGGACCGCATCGGGTCACGTCGCTGCTGTCGCGGGAGTCGGCCGAGGAGCTCGGGCTCGCCGTCGGCGTCCGTGCCACGGCCGTCGTGAAGTCCACGAACGTCGTGATCGAACTCGAGGAGGGCCCATGAGGACCGGACGCCGACCCTGGACTGCGGCCTTCGCGCTCACCGCGGGGGCCGCGCTCGCCGTACTCGCCGCGGTCGTCGCGCCGACATCGGCCCGGGCGAGCGTTCCCGTCGCCGCCCAGCCGACGGGCACGATCACCGTCTTCGCCGCCGCGTCGCTCACCGGTGTGTTCAACGGGCCGATGAAGGCGGCGTTCGAGAAGCGGTATCCCGGCACGACCGTCGTCTACACCTTCGGCGGCTCGCCGACCCTCGTCACGCAGATCCGCCAGGGCGCGCCGGCCGACGTGCTCGCGACGGCCGACGTGCCGAACATGAACAACGCCATCAGCAACGGATCGATCGCCGTTCGCCGCACGGTGCCGCTGAACCCCGTCCTCTTCGCGCGCAACACGATGGCGATCGCGATGCCGGCGAGCAACCCGGCCCGGATCCGCACGCTGCAGGACCTCGCCCGGCCGGGCGTCCGGGTCGGCATGTGCGCCGCCGGCGTCCCGTGCGGCACCAACGCCCGCCTGCTCCTGGCCAAGAACGGCGTGAGCGTCACGCCGGTCAACCTGACGACGAACGTCACGCAGCTCCTCGCCCAGGTGCAGTCCGGCGACCTCGACGCCGGCATCGTGTTCCAGACCGACGTGCGGTCGGCCCAGCCCCCCG
>JAFIHP010000212.1 GCA_017849335.1 Actinomycetales bacterium
CCCGTTTGGCCAGATCCAGCCCGTACAGCACCTGCGATTTGCGATAGAGGCGGCCCTCGCCGGAGGTGTTGACGTACTTCGCCTCGATCCGGTCGTCGTCGAAGATGCGCCGGGCGCCGAAGCCGACGACGTCGCCGCCGAGGTCACGGATCGGCCACACGAGGCGACCGCGGAACCGGTCGTACGGACCCCGGTTGCCCTGACTCACCAGTCCGCCGGCGAGGAGCTCCGCGTCGGTGAACCCGGCCTTGCGCAGGTGTCCGGTCAGGGCGTCCCACGACTTCGGCGCGAACCCGACCCCGAACCGGCGCACGGCCTCGTCGTCGAAACCGCGCTCGCGCAGGAAGTCCCGCCCGATCTGCGCCGCCGGCGTGGCCAGCTGCTCGGCGTAGAACGCCGCCGCCCGCTTGTGAGCCTCGACCAGTCGGGTTCGCTGCCCGGCCTGGCGGTTGATGGCGGTCCCGCCCTCGGTGTAGCGGAGCTCGACCCCGGTACGAGCGGCGAGCTTCTCGACGGCCTCCGCGAACGTCAGGTGGTCGATCTTCTGCACGAACGAGAGCACGTCGCCGCCTTCGCCGCACCCGAAGCAGTACCACATGCCGCGGCCGGGGTTGACGTTGAAGCTCGGCGTGCGCTCGTCGTGGAACGGGCACAGCCCCTTCAGTGAGCCGCCGCCCGCTCCCTTGAGGCCGACGTACTCGCGGACGACCTCGTCGATCCGGGCACGCTCACGGACGAGTGCGATGTCCTCGTCCCGAATCCGCCCGGCCATGTCGCCACCTTAGGTCGGCGGCGGGCCTGGTTCGATACCCGCGTGAGCTCCGTGGACCGCGCCCTCGACGTCGACGGCCTTCGTGCGGACACCCCGGGCTGCGAGCGGGTCGTCCACCTGAACAACGCGGGGTCGGCACTGCCGCCTGCCGTCGTGACCGACACGGTCGTCGCGCACCTGCGGCGCGAGGAGGAGATCGGCGGGTACGAGGCCCACGCCGAGGCCGCCGACCGGATCGAGGCCGTCCGCGCGAGCGCCGCGGACCTGCTCGGTGCCCACGCGGACAGCATCGCGCTCGTCGAGTCCGCGACGGCGGCCTGGATGCGCGGTCTGCAGGCGGTCGTCCATAGCCGGCCCCTCGGTCCGGGCGACCGGATGCTCGTCAGCACGGCCGAGTACGCGTCCAACGTACTGCCGCTGCTGCAGCTGGCGCGCACCACCGGGGCGCGCCTGGAGTTCGTACCGGACCGCGCCGACGGCAGTCTCGACGTCGACGCGTTCGCGGCGATGCTCGCTGACGACGTGGCTCTGGTCTCCGTGACGCACTGCCCGTCCCAGAACGGCGTCGTCAACGACGTCGCGGCCGTCGGCGTGCTGCTGGCGGACCATCCCGCCTGGTACCTCGTCGATGCCTGCCAGTCGGTCGGTCAGCTGCCGGTCGACGCGCACGCGATCGGCGCCGACGTCCTGTCGGTCACCGGCCGCAAGTTCCTCCGCGGCCCCCGCGGCACGGGCCTGCTGTACGTGTCGCAGGCCGCGCTCGACGGTCTCGAGCCGTTCCCACTCGACCTCCACGGCGCCACGTGGACCGAGAACGGCTACGTCATGGCGCCGACGGCACGACGCTTCGAGTTCTGGGAGAAGTCGTACGCCGTGATCCTCGGGCTGGGCGCGGCGATCGACTACGCCCAGGCGTGCGGCATCGAGGCGATCGCGGCCAGGATCGGGTCCCTCGCTGAGCGGGCGCGCACCGGTCTCGCCGCGATCGGCGGCGTGCGCGTCCTCGACCGCGGGGCGGTGCGCAGCGGCATCGTCACGTTCGCCCACGACGACGTCGAGGCCGACGCCCTGGTCGCCGCCATCCGCGCCGCCGGTGTCAACGTGAGCCTGTCGACGCCGGACTACGCCGTCCGGGACTTCACGTCGTACGGGACCTCCGCCGATGACGCCCCGCGGTCGCGGGTCCGCGTGAGCCCCCACGCGTACAACACCGAGGCCGAGGTCGACCGCCTCCTCGAGGTCGTCGACACCGCCACGCGCGCGTAGCCCCTCCCCGCCAGACCGCCGAGACGACGCAGATGGTTAGTGTCCGCCCGATTTGCCCCGGTTCTGACGCCTCACGCTAACCGCCTGAGTCGTCTCGGCGGTTGGGGGGGGCGGGGTCAGCGGACGTGGCGTCGATGCCAGGCGACCACGCTCACGTCGGTGAGGCTCGCGACCTGGTCGATGATGACCCGCAGCCGCTGCGCGTCGTCCTCCGCCGCGTCGAACGCCGGGCGCAGCCACGGCTCCAGGGACCGTCCGCCGTCCAACACGAGGGCGGTGACGAGCTCCTCGATGATCCGCTGCTGCCACGCGTACTCGGCGTCGGCCCCCGGTCGCCGCATCACGTACGCCACGGCGACGGCCTTCATCACGGCGACCTCGGCACGCACCTCCTCGGGAACGACGAGGTCGGCGTCGTACCGCGACAGCGCCCGGTCGCCGTACTCCACCTGCGTCGCGACCTGCGCACTGCGGCAGAACCGGCCGATGAGGTAGCTCGTGAAGTGCTTGAGCGCGACCAGGTCCGCCATCGATCCGTCGAACCGGCGCGGCCAGTAGTCCAGCGCCACGAGACGGTCCAGCGCCTCGGTCAGCGCCGCCGGCTCGCCCGCCTCCGGAAACCGCTGGTGCGCGACCTCGACGAGCGCCCGCCGCTCGGAGGGCGAACCGAACACCGCGAGGTCGGCCAGGCTCGCGTGGACGGCGTCCTCGAAGTCGTGCACCGAGTAGGCGACGTCGTCGGACCAGTCCATCACCTGCTCCTCCAGGCACGTGCGCTCGCCGGGTGCGCCGTCGCGCAGCCAGGCGAACACCGGGAGGTCGTCGGCGTACGCGCCGAACTTAGGCGTGCCCGCGCGCCGCTGCCACGGGTACTTGCACGAGGCGTCCAACGACGCGCGGGTGAGGTTCAGCCCGACACTCGCCCCCTCGGCGTCGACCACTTTCGCCTCGAGCCGCGTGAGCACCCGCAGGGACTGGGCGTTGCCCTCGAACCCGCCGATGCGGTCGGCGATCCGGTCGAGCGTCTCCTCCCCGTTGTGGCCGAACGGGGGGTGGCCCAGGTCGTGCGCCAGCCCAGCGACCTCGACGACGTCCGGGTCGCAGCCGAGCGCGTCGCCCAGCTCGCGGGCGATCTGCGCCACCTCGAGGGTGTGCGTCAGCCGGGTGCGCAGGAAGTCGTCGTGGCCGGCCACCATCACCTGGGTCTTGGCCGCGAGCCGACGCAGCCCCGCCGAGTGCAGCACGCGCGCCCGGTCACGGGCGAACGGACTGCGCACCGACTCCTTGATGGGCTCGACGACCCACCGCTGGGAAGCGTGCTCGTCGTAGCCCGCGGTCACGCGGACGAGACTAGTGCGGCGTCGCTGAACCGCGACCCGTCGGCCCGCACGACCAGCGACCGGTAGCCCTCGTGCCGCCGGACCCACGCCGGGCCGGCTTCACCGAGGGCGAAGCCGATCGTCGCGTAGGCGTCGGCGAGCGCGATATCCGGCCCGACCACCGTGAAGGACAGGACGCGGTCTCGACGGCCTCCGCCCGGCCCCCCGATCTGCGCGCCGTTCCAGATGTGCTCTCCGCGCTGCGCGGTGCCCGACGTCGCGACCGCGCCGTCCGCGACCTCGACGAGCGCGAGGACCGCGTGGCTGTGCACCGGATCCTGGACCGCGACCCGCCAGGGCCGGTCGGCCTCTGCACGTCCGGACGCGTGCACGTCTCCTCCGACGCCCACGACGAAATCCGCCATGCCGGCGTCGAGCAACGTCTCAGCCGCCCGCCGGATCGCGTACCCCTTGACGTACCCGGCCGTGTCCAGCTCGCCAGTACGCGGGTCCCGCGCGTCGAAGACCCCGTCGGAGTCCCCATACAGGAGGGCGCATTCGCGCAGGACGTGCTCGATGTCGGCGGCGGCGGCCCGGCCCACGTGCTCGCCGCGCCCCCACCGGCTGATCTCGCTGTCCGTCCGGTAGTGGCTGAACCGTCGGTCCAGCAACTGCAGCAGGTCCCGAGCCGCGGCGATCGCCTGGTCCACCGACGCGACGCCACGACGCTCGACGTCGCGCACGCCGACCACCACGCTCGCCACGGTCCCCATGACCTCGAAGGCGGTCCGGGCGGGACGCGCGCTCACTCCTCGCGCGCTCACAGCGAGTCCAGGATCGACTGCAGCGACTGGTGGTACCCCTGCGACGTGTAGGTCGCGCCCGAGACGTAGTCGAACTGGGTCGGGCTCGCACTGGCCCACGCATCCAGCTGCGGGATCGCGTAGGCGTTGATCTGCTGCGAGCGCCCGTCGCCCTGCGGCCACTCGATCGCCTGCACCGCGCACACCGACCCGCCGGACACCGTGGCCGACACCTGGACCGGCCCCCATCGGGTCATGACCTCCTGGCCGGTCACCGAGTCGCCGGTGCACGAGCCGTCGGTCGCGTCCGTGCCTGCCGACTGGTCGTCGGCGGTCGGCGCGTCACCGGTCGGCGCATCAGCGGCCGGGGCGTCCGCCACGGGCGGGTCGGCAGCCGGCGCGTCCTC
>JAFIHP010000213.1 GCA_017849335.1 Actinomycetales bacterium
GGACAAGCAGTACTACTCCTACGCGGAGTCGATCCCCGGCCCGACCACCGAGCGGTTCCAGGCGCTCGCGGCGGAGCTCGGCATGGTGATGGTGCTGCCGATGTACGAGGAGGAGCAGCCCGGCGTCCTCTACAACACCGCGGCGGTCGTCGACGCGGACGGGACCTATCTCGGCAAGTACCGCAAGCAGCACATCCCGCACGTGGAGGGCTTCTGGGAGAAGTTCTACTTCCGGCCGGGCAACGGCGGCTACCCCGTCTTCGACACCGCGGTCGGCAAGGTCGGCGTCTACATCTGCTACGACCGGCACTTCCCGGAGGGGTGGCGGGCGCTCGGCCTGAACGGCGCCCAGATCGTGTTCAACCCGTCGGCCACGTCGCGCGGGCTCTCGCAGTACCTGTGGAGCATCGAGCAGCCCGCCGCCGCCGTCGCCAACGAGTACTACGTCGGCGCGATCAACCGCGTCGGCATCGAGGACCTCGGTGCCGACGACTTCTACGGCCAGTCCTACTTCATCGATCCCGAGGGCAGCTACGTCGGCGAGAAGGGCGATCCCTACCAGCCCGACCTGATCGGCCGCGACCTCGACATGGAGCTGCTGCGGACCGTCCGCGACCGGTGGCAGTTCTACCGCGACCGCCGCCCCGACGCCTACGGCGATCTGGTCCGTCCGTAGCCCGCTGCCTCCATCGCTCGCCGAGAAGGGTGTGACCATGACGATCCTCATCAAGGGCGGCACCGTCGTGACCGCGACCGGAAGCTCGCTGGCCGACGTGCTCGTCGACGGCGAGACGATCGCCGCCGTGCTGGCGCCCGGCGACTCGGCCCTGGGGACCGACCTCGCCGCGTCGGCCGAACGGGTCATCGACGCGACCGGGAAGTACGTCGTGCCCGGCGGCATCGACGGCCACACCCACATGGAGATGCCCTTCGGCGGGACAGTGGCCTCGGACACGTTCGCGACGGGCACGCGGGCGGCGGCCTGGGGCGGCACGACGACGATCATCGACTTCGCCGTGCAGAAGCAGGGCGAGCGCGTGCAGGACTGCCTCGCGGCGTGGCACCAGAAGGCGGCGGGCAACTGCGCCATCGACTACGGGTTCCACCAGGTCGTCGGCGGCGTGGACGCCGAGTCGCTCAAGGCGATGGACGAGCTGGTCGACGAGGGCGTCACGACGTTCAAGCTGTTCATGGCCTACCCCGGCGTCTTCCTCAGCAGCGACGGCCAGATCCTCCAGGCCATGCAGCAGGCCGCCAGCAACGGCTCGATGATCATGATGCACGCCGAGAACGGCAGTGCGATCGACGTGCTGGTCGCGCAGGCGCTGGCCGCCGGCAACACGGACCCGAAGTACCACTCGCTCACGCGCCCCTGGGAGACCGAGGCGGAGGCGACCAACCGCGCGATCATGCTCGCCCGGCTCACCGGGGCACCGCTGTACATCGTCCACATGTCCGCCAAGCAGGCCGTCCACGTGCTCCAGGCCAACCGGGACGAGGGCTACAACGTCTTCGGCGAGACCTGCCCGCAGTACCTGTACCTCTCCTTGGAAGACCAGTTGTCGCAGCCCGGGTTCGAAGGGGCGAAGTGGGTCTGCTCCACGCCGCTGCGCTCGAAGGCCGAGCAGCACCAGGACGAGCTGTGGCGCTACCTGCGCACGAACGACCTGTCCGTGATCAGCACCGACCACTGCCCCTTCTGCTTCAAGGAGCAGAAGGAGATGGGCCTGGGCGACTTCTCGAAGATCCCCAACGGGATCGGCTCGGTCGAGCACCGGATGGACCTGATCTTCCAGGGCGTCGTCGAGGGGCGCATCACCCTGGAGCGCTGGGTCGAGCTGTGCTCGACCACCCCCGCGCGCATGTTCGGCCTCTACGGCCGCAAGGGCGCCATCGCGCCCGGCTTCGACGCCGACATCGTCGTCTACGACCCCGCGGGACGGACGGAGATCGGGCTCCACAAGACGCACCACATGAACATGGACCACTCCGCCTGGGAGGGGTTCACCATCGACGGCCACGTGGACACCGTGCTGTCCCGCGGCAAGGTGATCATCGACGAGAACGCCTATCTCGGGGCGAAGGGCGACGGGGTGTTCCTGCGCCGCGGCCTGTCCCAGTACCTGATCTGACCGACGACGAACGACCGACGACGAACGACCGACGACGACCCGCCCGGATCGTCGCCGCTGCTACCTCACCACCACCTGAAGGGTTGTTGATATCCGTGCGCACCATCGACCACTGGATCGACGGAGCTGTCACTTCGTCCACGTCGGGCCGCGTCGGTCCGGTGTACAACCCTGCGACCGGGCAGCAGCAGGCCGCCGTCGCGCTCGCCTCCGTCGAGGAGGTCGACGCCGCCGTGGCGGCCGCGAAGGCGGCGTTCCCCGGCTGGCGGAACACGTCGCTGTCCCGTCGCGCGGAGGTCATGTTCCGCTTCCGCGAGCTCGTCGTGTCGCATCGGGACGAGATCGCCGAGCTGGTCTCGATCGAGCACGGCAAGGTGCCCAGCGACGCCGCCGGGGAGCTCGCGCGTGGGATCGAGAACATCGAGTTCGCCTGCGGCATCCCGGCGATGCTGAAGGGCGGCTACTCCGAAGGCGTCTCCGGCGGCGTCGACGTGTACTCGATCCGGCAGCCGCTGGGCGTCGTCGTCGGCATCACACCGTTCAACTTCCCGGCGATGGTCCCGATGTGGATGTTCGCCAACGCGATCGCCACCGGCAACACGTTCGTGCTCAAGCCCAGCGAGAAGGACCCGTCCGTGTCGCTTCTCCTGGCGGACCTGCTCGCGCAGGCCGGCCTGCCGAACGGCGTGTTCAACGTCGTCCAGGGTGACAAGACGGCCGTCGACCGGCTGCTGGAGCACCCGGACGTCGAGGCGATCAGCTTCGTCGGCTCGACGCCGATCGCCCAGCACATCTACACGACCGGCACCGCGAACGGGAAGCGAGTCCAGGCCTTGGGCGGTGCGAAGAACCACATGATCGTCCTTCCCGACGCGGACATCGAGATGGCCGCCGACGCGGCGGTGAGCGCCGCCTACGGCTCGGCCGGTGAGCGCTGCATGGCGGTCTCCGTCGTCGTCGCCGTCGGCGGCGTGGGCGCCCGTCTCGTCGATGCCATCACCGCCCGGATGCCCAAGTTGCGCGTCGGGCCCGGCACAGACCCGGACGCCGAGATGGGTCCGCTGATCACGCGCGAGCACCGCGACAAGGTGTCGTCGTACCTCGCAGGCGCACCGGCGGAGGGCGCCACCGTCGTCGTCGACGGCCGGGAGGCCGATCTGCCCGCTGACGGCTTCTTCCTCGGGGTGTCGCTCATCGACAACGTGGCCCCCGGGATGGCCTGCTACGAGGACGAGATCTTCGGGCCGGTCCTGACCGTCACGCGCGTGGACACCTACGACGAGGCGGTCGACCTCATCAACAACCACCGCTACGGCAACGGGACGGCCATCTTCACGCGCGACGGCGGTGCGGCGCGCCAGTTCCAGCACGACATCAAGGTCGGCATGGTGGGCATCAACGTGCCGATCCCCGTTCCCGTGGCCTACTACAGCTTCGGAGGCTGGAAGGCGTCGATCTTCGGCGACACCAACATCTACGGCCCGTCCGGAATCGACTTCTACACGCGCACCAAGACCGTGACCTCGCGGTGGCCCGACCCGTCGACCTCCACGGTCGACCTCGGGTTCCCTCGCACTCGCTGACGCAGTCGCACCTGCCATAACCTGTCCCCCGCGGCGAAAGGCACCATCCATGGACATCGGAGTCGTGTTGCAGTGCACGCCCCCCGCGGCGCGTGTCATCGACCTGGCCCGCCGGGCGGAGACCTACGGGTTCTCGTACGTGTGGACCTTCGACTCGCACATCCTGTGGGAGGAGCCCTACGTCATCTACAGCAAGATCCTCGACGAGACGCGCAAGGTCGTCGTCGGCCCGATGGTGACGAACCCGGCGACCCGTGACGTCACCGTCACGGCGTCGGTGTTCGCCACCCTCAACGAGATGTACGGCAATCGGACGGTGGTCGGGATCGGGCGGGGCGACTCCGCGGTGCGGGTCACCAACGGCAAGCCGGTCACCGTCGCGGAACTGCGGCAGGCCGTCCTCGACATCAAGGGCCTGGCCAACGGCGAGGCCGTCGAGTACAAGGGCAACCATCTGCGGCTGCCGTGGGCGACGGCGAGCCGGACGCCGGTATGGGTCGCCGCCTACGGACCGAAGGTCCTCGCGCTCACCGGCGAGGTCGGCGACGGGTTCATCCTGCAGCTCGCCGACCCGTCGATCGCCGAGTGGACGATCGCGGCGGTGAAGCAGGCCGCCGCCGAGGCGGGGCGCGACCCTGACGACCTGTACATCTGCGTTGCCGCGCCCGCCTACGTGACCGACGGTTCGCCTGAGGCGCACGCGCACGCACGGGACCAGCTGCGCTGGTTCGGCGGCATGGTCGGCAACCACGTCGCCGACATCGTGACGCGCTACGGGGACTCCGGCGTCGTCCCCCAGGCACTGACCGACTACATCAAGGAACGGCAGGGGTACGACTACAACCAGCACGGCCAGGCCGGCAACACGCACACCGACTTCGTACCCGACGAGATCATCGACCGCTTCTGCCTCATCGGCCCGCCGGAGGAGCACATCCGCCGGATCCAGGAGCTGAAGGCGCTCGGCGTCGACCAGTTCGCCGTCTACCTGCAGCACGACGACAAGGACCACACTCTCGCCCAGTACGGCGAGAAGGTCATCCCGGCCGTCCAGGAGCATCTGCTCGCGACGTCCTAGGTCACAAGTCTGCAACGGCGCCGGTGAATTTACGGGAGTGAAACGCGCGTGGGTGAGTCTTCGCAGGTGGCAGTGGCGAGCGGATCCGCAACCGGCCGCTCCCCTGTCGCGCGACGGGTGCGCAACGGCGCGGTGTCGTTCGGCTGGGCGATCGCCGGCGTTCTGCTCGCCGTCCTGTTGTGGGAGCTGGTCAAGTGGGTCGGCACGCTGGTGTCGCTCCCGTTCGACACCAGCGACCAAGCCATGCCGCACGTGTGGGAGATGATCGCCGGCTTCGGCCAGCCGGAGGTGCGCGGCTCGGACACGACCGTGCTGCAGGCCGTCGCCGCGGCAACCGGGTACTCGCTGATGATCGCGCTGTGCGGATTCGCGATCGGCGTGGGGATCGGACTGCTGCTGGCGATCATCATGCAGCGGTTCGCCTTCATGGAACGCGGCATGCTGCCGTTCGTCATCGCCTCGCAGACGGTGCCGCTCATCGCCCTCGCCCCGTTGATCGTCGGCATCGGCAACCGCATCAGCGTCGGCCCGCTGCAGTGGGGTACCACGCAGTCCGTGATGTTCATCGCGGCCTACCTCGCGTTCTTCCCCATGAGCGTCGGGGCGCTGCGCGGCCTCAAGGCGCCGTCAGCGACCGCGCTCGAACTCATGCGCTCGTATGCGGCCACCCCACGCCAGACCCTGTTCCGACTCCGGTTCCCCGCCTCGATCCCCTACCTGATCCCCGCGATGAAGGTGTCCGCCGCCTCGGCGGTCGTCGGTACCGTCGTCGCCGAGATCTCCACCGGCGTACGGGGCGGAATCGGCCGGCTGATCGTCGCGTACGCCCGGGAGGCCACGAGCCAGCCGGCCAAGGTCTACGTCGCCGTGTTCGGGGCGATCGCCCTGGGCCTCATCGCCGCCGGGCTGGTGACGCTCCTCGACGTCGCCGTGTCCCGCAACCTGCCCAAGGAGGAGGTCGCATGACCGCGACAGCACCGGCCACCGCGCGATCGGCCGTCCACGCCGAGGGCGTGTGGAAGATCTTCAACGAAGGGCAGCCCGGCGAGGTCACGGCGTTGCAGGACGTGACCCTCGACGTCGCCGAGGGCGAGTTCGTGTCGCTCATCGGACCCTCCGGCTGCGGCAAGAGCACGTTGTTGCGCGTCATCGCCGACCTCACCCACGCGACGCGCGGGGACATGCAGGTCGCGGGGCTGTCTGCCGCGCAGGCACGGCAGGAGCAGAAGTACGGCATGGCCTTCCAGCAGGCCGCCCTGTTCGACTGGCGCACGGTCCGGCGCAACGTCGAGCTCCCCCTGGAGCTCCAAGGCTGGGACAAGGCCCGACGATCGGCGCGAGCGATGGAGCTGCTCGAGATGGTGCAGCTCGCCGACTTCGCCGACCATCGACCGTGGGAGCTGTCCGGCGGGATGCAGCAACGCGTGGCCATCGCCCGGTCGCTCGCCGTCGACCCGCCCCTGCTGCTGATGGACGAGCCGTTCGGGGCGCTCGACGAGATGACGCGGGAGCGCATGCAGAACGAGCTGCTGCGGATCCGTCGCGAGACCGGCAAGAGCATCATCTTCGTGACGCACTCGATCCCCGAGGCCGTCTACCTGTCCGACCGCGTCGTCGTCATGTCTCCGCGTCCGGGCCGCATCACCGAGATCGTCCCGATCTCGCTCGGCGAGCGGACCGAGGACACCCGCGAGGCGGAGGAGTTTTACGCCGGTGTCACTGCCGTGCGCGAGGCCCTGCGGGGACACCCGCACGACGGGTCATCCGTCCGCGCTCGGGTCGGCGAGGTGTAGATGGCACACCGACTCAGGGCCGTCTGGCCGCCGCTGCTGTTCGCGGCGGTGTTCCTCGGCCTGTGGCAGCTGCTCGTCGTGTCGCGCGACATCAAGCCGTACCTGCTCCCGGCACCGAGCCTGATCTGGCAGAACTTCTCCGGCGAGCTCGGCCTCATGAGCTCGACTGCTCTCTACACGGCCACCACCGCACTGCTCGGGCTGGTCCTGGGGACACTCGTCGGCCTGGTGCTCGCCCTGCTCGCGCAGCGGTTCATCGTCGTCAACCATCTGATGACCCCGTTGGCCGCCGGTCTGGCAGCGGTTCCGATCGTCGCGTTGACACCGATCCTCAACAACATGTTCGACATCACCAGTCGGACGCCACGCGTCCTCGTGACGATGATCATCGTGTTCTTCCCCGTCTACGTGAACGTCATGCGCGGCCTCGTGCAGGTGCAGCCGGTGCAGCTGGAGCTCATGCGATCGATGAACGCCGCGCCCGGAACCGTGGTCCGACTCCTGCGCATTCCGAACGCGATCCCGTTCTTCTTCACCGCGATGAAGGTGGCTGCACCGCTGTCGGTCATCGCCGCGCTGGTGTCGGAGTACTTCGGCGGTCCCCAGCTCGGGCTCGGCAGTCGGATCGCCTCGGCCGCCGCGAACACGGCGTACGGACGCGCGTGGGCGTACGTCGTCGCGGCGATCATCACGGGCCTGGTGTTCTACCTCGCAGTCCTCGCCGCCGAGCGGCTGGCTGCCCCCTGGACGGGTCGCTCACGGTCGACCTGAGAACCGCCACACGAGAAATCAAGGAGGAGAGAATGCGCCAGACCGCACGCAGTCGATTCGCCGCCCTCACGGGCGTCGTCGTCGTCGGTGCCATCGCCCTGACGGCATGCAGCAGCTCGTCGTCGTCGGAGTCCACGTCGTCGGAGGCGACCGCGGCCGCCTCGTCGGCACCGGCCTCATCGGCCGCTGCTTCGGCCGACGCGTCGGCTCCTGCGACGGAGTGCACCACCCCGACGCCGGTGAAGCTCCAGCTCCAGTGGTTCACGCAGGCTCAGTTCGCCGGCTACTACGCGGCCAAGGACAAGGGCTTCTACACGGACCAGTGCCTGGATGTCACGATCCTGGAGGGCGGCGTCGACATCGTCCCGCAGACCGTCCTGGCCCAAGGCGGTGCCGACTTCGCCATCGCGTGGGTGCCCAAGGCGCTGGCCTCGCGCGAGCAGGGCGCGCTGATCACCAACGTCGCGCAGGTGTTCCAGAAGTCCGGCACGCTGCAGGTCTCCTGGGCCGACTCGGGGATCAAGACACCTGGCGACTTCAAGGGCAAGAAGGTCGGCAACTGGGGCTTCGGCAACGAGTTCGAGGTCTTCGCGGCGATCTCGAAGGCCGGTCTCGACCCGGCCTCCGACGTCGAGCTCGTCCAGCAGCAGTTCGACATGCAGGGTCTGCTGAAGAAGGAGATCGACGCCGCCGAGGCGATGACCTACAACGAGTACGCCCAACTGCTGGAGACGAAGAACCCGGACACCGGCGAGCTCTACAAGCCGGAGGACTTCAACGTCATCAGCTACGAGGACGAGGGCGTCGGCATGCTCCAGGACGCGATCTGGGCGTCGCAGGAGCGCCTCTCCGACGCGGCGTACCAGGACATGACGCAGAAGTTCGTCACGGCGTCGCTCGAGGGCTGGATCTACTGCCGTGACAACGCCGAGGAGTGCGCGCAGATCGTCACGGACAACGGCTCGAAGCTCGGCGCGAGCCACCAGCTGTGGATGATGAACGAGATCAACAAGCTCATCTGGCCGTCGCCGGCCGGCGTCGGCGTGATGGACCCGGCCAAGTGGGACCAGACCGTCACGATCTCCCTCACCACCAAGAACCTCGAGGGGTCGACGGTCATCACCAAGGAGCCGGACGCCGAGTCGTACACGGACACCTACGCCGTCGAGGCCAACAAGGTCCTCACCGCGGACGGGCTGAACACGACCGGTGACGCGTTCGCGCCGATCTCGGTGACTCTGAACGAGGGCGGCAACTAGCATCTCGATCGACCGGCGAGGGTGCCTGGACACCAGTCCAGGCCCCCTCGCCACCTTTTCGCAGGAGACGAGATGCGCCCGACCGACCCCCGCAAGCCGCTGGACGGACTGCGGCACTGGGCCACGACCGACCCCCACCGGATCGCCGTCAGCGACGGCACGACGTCCCTGACGTTCGCCGAGCTGCTCGAGGCGGTCGGCCGCACCGCCGCCGCCGGACGTACCGCCCTCGACGTGGCCCCGGCTGGGTCCTTCCTGCCGGTCCTCGTGGACCGGTCGACGCGCTCTGCGGCGGCGGTGCTGGCCTGCCTGCTCGGTCGAGTCCCATTCGTCCCCGTGGACGCGAGTGCGCCCCCGCATCTCATCCGACGTCTCTTCGTCCGAGCGGGCAACCCGGGCTTCTACCTCAACGGCTCGATGCGCGACGTCGGCATCTCCGGCGCGGTCGCTGTCGACCCGACCTCCAGCATCGACCTGGCCGAGCGACAGTCCCCGACGTGCGACGAGCCCGCGCTCCTGTTGTTCTCGTCCGGCACGACCGGCGACCCGAAGGGGATCGTCCTGTCCTGGCGGGCGGTCGAGCACCGGTGGCGCTCCCGCGACGCCGAGTACGACGCCGAGGGGTTCGGGCCGGGGGACGACCGACGACAGCCCCTCATCATCCCCATGGACTCCTCGTGGGGCGTCGCGAAGCTGGCCGACGTCGCGTCCGGGTTCACCGAGCAGGTCGTCGACGTCGCGCGGATGCGCCCGACCGACTTCCTGTCCCGGATGGCGCAGTTCGCCCCGACCGCGATGGCCGTTCCCGCGCAGCTGGCCCGGGTGCTCGCCCAGCTTCCGCCTCGGCTGGTCCGCCCGCTGCCCTCGGTCCGTCGACTGCACATCGCCGCGGAGGGATTCCGGTACGAGCACCTCGACGGCCTCCGGGCGATCTTCGACCCGCGGACGACCGTGATCCACAGCCTGGCCAGCAGCGAGGGCGGCCGTGAGATCGCGGGCGGCTTCTGCCTCGGCGACGCACCCAGCCACGGGCCGCTCCACCTGGGCCGACCTCTGTTCCCGCGGCATCTACGCGTGGTCGCGGCTCCGCATCACGATGTCGGCGTCGGAGAGGTCCATGTGAGCGGGGCGATCGCGAGCGGCTACCTGGATGACCCGGCCCTGACGGCCGAGCGCTTCTACCTCGACGACGACGGCCGACGTTGGTGGCGCTCGCGCGATCTCGTCGTCCTCGACGATGCCGCCGGCACCTACGTCCACGCCGGCCGGATGGACGACGTCGTCAAGGTCGGCGGGAAGCTCGCCTCACCCGATGACGTGAGCGCCGTGCTGTTGGGAATCGACGGAATCGCGGCGGCGGTCACCGCACCCGTCGTCACCGGCAACACCACGCGACTGGTCGCCCATGTCGTCCTCGCGGAAGACGCAACGGTCACGCTTCACGACGTGCACGAGGAACTGTCGGCGCGGCTGCCACCGCATGCGGTCCCGTCGGCGGTGATGCGGCATCAGAGCCTGCCACTGACGGTACGCGGCAAGGTCGACCGCGAAGCACTGATGCGCGGACCGTTCGAGCGGTGGTGACCGGTACCGTACGCGGGCGCAGTCGACGAGGGGATGACACGGGGATGGTCGACGAGGACCGACGCAATCGGCTGCCGATCGACGGACTGCGCGACTGGGCACGCCGCGACCCCGACCGCATCGCCCTCGACGACCTCACCACGACCATGACGTTCGCGGAGCTCCTCGCCTACGTCGAGTCCACGGCACCGGTCGCCCGGGAGGCCATGCGGTCCCAGCCCTCGGGGGCGCATCTCCCGGTCATCGTCGATCGGTCGGTCGGTTCCGCCGCCGCCGTGTTCGCGTGCTTCTTCGGACGCGTCCCCTTCGTCCCCATCGATGCCGGAATGGAGCCCGAGCTGAAGGAGGCGCTCGCCCGCAGGACCGGGGGCTCGCGCGTCTTCCTCGACGGCGCGGGGTCGGGTGCTGGCGTCCCTGGCGCCTTCGCGCTGGACGTGTCGGTCACCCCGCCGCAGGTCGATCCGGCCGACGCCCCCGACGACGCCTCCCCCGCTCTGGTGCTGTTCTCCTCCGGGTCGACGGGCGTGCCGAAGGGCATCGTCCTGTCCTGGAAGGCGATGGAGTCCCGGTGGCGCGGCCGAGACGGCCTCGACGCGTGGTACCCGCCGGACGCCCGACGGCAACCGCTGTTCTTGCCCCTCGACTCCGCCTGGGGCATCCACGAGGCGGTTCTCGTGGCGTCGGGCTTCGGCCAGCTCATCGTCAACCCGGCCGCGCTCCGCCCGGCAGACCTGCTGCTGTCGCTGGCGACGTTCGAACCCACCGCGCTGGCCCTGCCGGCGCAGGTGGCACGCGTGCTGGCGCAGCTGCCGGAGTCGACCGTCACGCCGCTCCCGTCGGTGGAACGGGTCCACGTCGGCGGCGAGGGCTTCCGCTACGAGTTCTACGACGGCCTTCGGCCCCTCCTCCGGCCGGACGCCGTGATGGTCCACACCCTCGCCAGCAGCGAGGGCTCCTGGGTGATGCTCAACGAGTTCGCGCTGGCGGACGCGCTCCCGAGCGGGCCGGTGCACCTGGGCACCGAGCTCTTCCCGGGGACCCTCCGGCTCGACTCGGTCCCCGACCTCGGCGAGGGTGTCGCGGAGGTCCACGTCGGCGGGGCGATCGCGACGGAGTACCTCGACGACCCGGGGCTGACGGCCGAGCGGTTCTACGCCGACGCCGACGGCCGACAGTGGTGGCGGTCGCACGACCTCGTCTCGTTCGACACGGAGGTCGGTGCGTTCCGGCACGCCGGCCGGATGGACGACGTGGTGAAGGTGAGAGGCAAGCTGGCATCGCCGTCCGACGTCACGGCCGTCCTGCTCGAGATCGACGGCGTCGCCGGCGCGATCACGATCCCGGTCGTCACGGAAGGAGCCACCCGGCTCGTCTCACACGTGGAGATCGCGGACGAGTCCACCGTCCGGCTGGACGACCTGCGGCGCGCCCTCGCCGCGCGAC
>JAFIHP010000214.1 GCA_017849335.1 Actinomycetales bacterium
ACCCGGCGCATCGTCAGGGCACCGACCCCCTCGGTCGCCACGATGCCCGCCGCCAGGTCCGCGATGCGCTGTCGTGCGGCAGCGTGGTCGACGACGATCGGCATCGGCGGTCCTCGGGTACGGCGGCAGCGTCGCGCACGACCCTAGGCGACGCCGGGAGCGGGTGTCGGCCGATGCCGCTATGACATGTCAGGTGACATGCAAAATGCGGACAGTGGGATCGCGACGTGCGTGGGCAGGCACTTCCTCGGTTTCTGCCATCTGTTACCAGAGTCGGAATATAGTTACTGCGCCGACGACTGTAGGAGTGACGATGACTGATCCCACGGCCGACTTCGACACCGAGGTCGACGTCGTCGTCCTCGGCACCGGGGGCGCGGGCCTGACCGCCGCGCTCGCCACCCACGACTTCGGGGCAGGCGAGGTCCTGATCATGGAGAAGTCCGGGATGGTCGGCGGCACGACGGCGATGTCCGGCGGGATGCTCTGGATCCCGCTGAACGACCAGCAGGCCGAGCACGGGGTGGAGGACTCCTTCGACGAGGTCGTCGCGTATGTCGACGGACTGGCCGACGACGGCCAGCTCGACCCGGATGTCTTCGGCGCCTTCCTCGAGGAGGGTCCGGCGATGCTGCGCTGGTTCGAGGAGCGGACTCCGGTTCGCCTGCGGCTGTTCCCGGGCTTCCCCGACTACCAGTCCTGGGCCGAGGGCGCGAAGGACCACGGCGGCCGGTCGCTGGACAACGAGGTCTTCCCGTTCGTCGAGCTCGGCCCCTGGGCGAAGTGGGTGAACCCGCCGAAGACGGGGTGGCCCCGGCGTACCAGCATGATCGAGGACTACTACCCGCCCGACCTGGGCGACGACGTGATGGCCGACCGAGAGGCGCGGGACTGCCGCGGGCAGGGCCAGGCCCTGGTGGGCTCGCTGCTCAAGGGCGTGCTGGACCGCGGCATCGCCCTGCACCGGGAGTCCCGGGCGCGTCACCTGATCACCGACGGCCGGCGCGTGGTCGGGGTCGAGACGGAGGAGGACGGGGCGGTTCGCCGAATCCGGGCACGCAAGGGCGTCATCATCGCCACGGGCGGGTTCGAGTGGAACGAGAAGCTCGTCGCCTCCTTCCTGCGCGGGCCGATGACGGGCCCGGTCAGCGTGCCCGAGTGCGAGGGCGACGGCCTGCTCATGTCGATGGAGGTCGGGGCGAGCCTGGGCAACATGGGCAAGTCCTGGTGGCTGCAGTCGAGCCAGGAGCTCGCTGCCCATGGTCGCGGCCATGCGAACTACCTGATCGGCAACTCCGAGAGGACTCGTCCGCGGTCGATACTCGTCAACCGCGCCGCGAAGCGCTTCGTCAACGAGGCGACCAACTACAACGCCATCGGGCCCGTGCTGCACAACTTCGACGCGAACACCCACGACTACATGAACCTGCCGTTCTGGATCATCGTGGACCAGACCTACGTCGACACGTACCGGTTCTTCAACACCACCAAGCCCGGCTCGGCGCCTCCCTGGGCCGTCACCGCCGGCACGGTCGAGGAGCTCGGCAGCCGGATCGGGCTCGACGGCGCCGTCCTCGCCCAGACCGTCGAGCGCTTCAACGCCGACGTCCGCGCCGGCCGCGATACCGAGTTCGGGCGGGGGGACAACACCTACGACCAGTTCTGGGGCGACAAGACCTACGAAGGGGTCTACCGGACCCTGGGCGTCATCGACACCGCGCCGTTCTACGCCGTGCGGATGGAGCCCGGTGCCCTTGGGAGGTGCGGCGGACCGCGGACCAACGCCGATGCCCAGGTGGTCGACTGGGACGACCGCCCGATCGAGGGCCTGTACGCATGCAGCAACGCCATGTCGTCGCCGACGGCCGGGGTGTACGGCGGCGCCGGCGGCACGCTCGGGCCCGGGATGACGTTCGGGTTCATCGCCGGACGGCACGCCGCCCAGAAGGGCTGACGCGAGCGCGGGTCGCTGCCGCCGGGCACGCGTTGCCCCTATGGTTCAGCCCATGCCTGAGCAGAACCTGAGGACGCGCGCTGCACTGGTCCGACGTGGACGGCTGGTCACCGGTGCCGTGATTGCACTGGCCGCACTGACGCTCTCGGCCTGCGGCGGGGGGAGTGGGGCGTCGTCGACGGCGGACCTGCCGACGGGCCTGGAGCCGCAGCCGCTCGCGGAGCCGACGACGCTGACGGTCTCCATGGGGACCGCCGCC
Organism: Actinomycetales bacterium; assembly: GCA_017849335.1. GTDB lineage: Bacteria > Actinomycetota > Actinomycetes > S36-B12 > S36-B12 > UBA10649. The sequence continues at coordinate 2,214 of JAFIHP010000214.1, forward strand.
GAGACCTTCGCGACGATCCTGCTCGCCGACAAGCTCGGGGAGTTCGCGAAGGAGAACCTCAGCATCGATCTCGTGCAGATGGTCTCCGCGGACGCCCTTCCCGCGCTGGCGCAGGGGAAGACGGACGTCGCGGCGTCCGGCATCGGCGCGACGGCGCTGAACGCGGTCAACGCGGGCGCTGACATCCGCCTGGTCTTCCCGGGCGCGACGAAGAACCCGGCCGACGGGCTGTACGTGCCGATCGACCCGGCCACCGGCAAGCCGAAGGAGGTCACGAAGATCGCCACGATCAGCGGCCCCTCGGGCATCTACATCGTGCCGATCAAGCGCTACCTGGAGTCCGTCGGCAAGACGCTCTCCGACGTGACGTTCGAGCAGATCGCCCTCGCCGACATGCAGGCCGCCCTCGAGGCGGGAGCCGTCGACGCCGCCTGGGTCAATGCGCCGGTGACGACGGTGCTCGACGCGACGGGTCAGTACGAGAAGGTCGTCGGGTACGAGGACGGCGAGTACGGCGTCGGCTACTTCCTCGGGCCCAACTTGCGCGAGGACCACCCGGAGGTGGGCCAGGCGTTCGTGCGCGCGTTGGCCCGGACGACCAGCGACTACCTGAGCGGCGACTACAAGACCGACCACACGACGGTGAACGCGATCGCCGAGAGCCTGAAGTCGACGCCCGAGGCGATCCGCAAGACGCCCTCCATGACCTTCGCCGCGCAGCTGCCGACCGACGCCATCCAGGATGCGCAGTCGGCGTGGCTCGAGATCGGCGACCTGCTGGAGTTCGACGCGCCGATGGACCCGTCGACGTACGTCGACCCGGCGCCGCTCGATCGCGCGACGCAGACCTCGTGACCGAGTCGAGCGCGGGCCGCCGCTCGGCACTCGACGGACTGCGGCAGTGGGCCGAGCGCGACCCGGGTCGCGCCGCGCTGGTCGACGCGCACACGTCGATCACGTTCGGCGACCTGCTCCCGCTCGTCGAGGCGACGTCGACCGCGGCGCGCGCGGCCTTGGCCGACGCCGAGCCGGGGGCGTTCCTTCCCGTGCTCGTCGACCGATCGGCCCCATCGGCGGCGGCGGTGCTGTCCTGCCTCGTCGGCCGCGTCCCGTTCTTCCCCGTCGACGTGACCGCCTCGCCTCAGCTCATGCAGCAGCTGATGCGGAGAGCCGGCGACCCGGGCTGCTACCTGTCCGTGGTGCCGGGATTCGACGGCATCGACGACGCCGTGGCGGTCGACGTCGGGGCCGACGAGCCGTCCGCCCACCTTCCGCTCCCGTCGCCCGACTCCGACGCGCCGGCCGTCGTCATCTTCTCGTCGGGATCGACCGGCGCACCCAAGGGCATCGTCCTGTCGCGCGTCACGATGGAGCGGCGGTGGAGATCGCGTGACCTGCTCGCTGACGAGCTCGGCGACGACCGTCGTGAGCCTCTCCTGACGCCGCTGGACTCCGCCTGGGGGCTCAACCGGCTGGCCGACGTCGCCTCCGGCTTCACCCTCCGGATCGTCGATGTCGCCCGCATGCGGCCCGTTGACTTCCTGCGGGAGATGGCGGACTTCGAGCCCACGGCCATGGCGATCCCGTCGCAGCTCGGCCGACTGCTCGCCCAGCTGCCGCCGACGTCGGTGGTCCCGCTCCCGTCGTTGCGGCGCGTGAACATCGGCTCGGAGGGGTTCCGCTACGAGTACGTGCGCGGACTGTCGGGGGTATTCAGCCCCGACACCGTGATCGTGCACAGCCTCGCCAGCAGCGAGGGTGGCCGGGAGATCGCGAACGCGTTCCCGCTGCGGGACGCGCCGTCCGAGGGAGTCGTCCATCTCGGCCGGATCATCTTCCCCGACAACACGCGGCTCGTGCCCGTGGACGGCATGGAGCCCGGGGTGGTCGAGGTCCACATGAGCGGGGCGATCGCCAGCGGATACCTGGACGACCCGGACCTGACGGCCGCCCGGTTCTACGAGGACGCGGACGGACGACGGTGGTGGCGGTCCGGCGACCTCGTCCGGGCGGACGCGGACGGGAGGTACCTGCATCACGGCCGGATGGACGACGTGGTCAAGGTCGGCGGCAAGCTCGCGTCACCATCGGACGTGACCGCTGTGCTGATGGCGATCGACGGCATCACGGCCGCCATCACTGTTCCCGTGGTGACGGGGGGCAACACGCGACTCGTCGCGCACGTCGAGGTGTCGCCGGAGTCCGCCGTGACGCTGACGGCGGTCCGTGCCGCGCTGAGCGCTCGGCTGCCGGCGCACGCCCTGCCCACCGCCGTGATGCGGCATGCCGCCCTGCCCGTCAACGCACGGGGCAAGGTCGACCGCCGGGCCCTCGCCGACGGCCCCTTCGAGCGCTGGTGATCGTGGCGATCAGCAGCCGTCCTCCTCAGTAGGGTCTGCGCATGTCCGAGCCCGAGGTCCGCATCCGGGACCTGCGCGTCGTCTACGGAGATGGTCGAAGCGGCGTCGACGCGCTCGGTCCGCTCGACCTGGACGTGATGCGCGGCCAGTTCGTCTCGGTCGTCGGCCCCTCCGGGTGCGGCAAGTCGACGCTGGCCCGTGTGCTCGTCGGGCTCGCCGAGCCGTCCGCGGGCAGTGTCGTGCTCGCCGCGAACGAGCGCGGCTCCGCCATGCCGTCGGCGATCGTGTTCCAGGACCACGCGATCTTCCCGTGGAAGACGGTGCTGCAGAACATCGCGTTCGGACTCACCGTCTCGGGCGTCGACCATGCCCAGGCAAATGCGCGAGCCCGTTCGTGGGTGCACCGCATGGGCCTGACCGGCTTCGAGGACTCGTACCCGTCGGCGCTCTCCGGCGGCATGCAGCAGCGCGTCGGCGTCGCGCGGGCGCTGGCGGTCGAGCCCGACGTGCTGGTGATGGACGAGCCGTTCGGCTCGCTCGACGCGCTGCTCCGCGACGTGCTGATCGAGGAGCTCCTGGGCCTGCACCAGGACCTCCGCTGCACGGTCGTGTTCATCACGCACTCGCTGGAGGAGGCCCTGGTCCTCAGCGACCGGGTCGTCGTGCTGTCGGCGCGTCCGGGCCGCATCCTGGCCGACCGTGCGGTTCCGTTCCCGCGGCCGCGCACGCTGGAGGTCCGGGACGACCCCGACTTCGGGTCGCTTCGACAGGACCTGTGGCACCTGCTGCGCAGCCAGGTCGACGTCGGAAGGAGCGCCGATGAGCGTGCCGCAGGCTGAGGCGCAGGGCTCGACCGCGGCGGCCGCCGTCGCGGGCGGCCGCCCGGCGCACCGGCGCGCGCGGATCGGCTGGATCCTGCCCCTGTCGCTGGTCCTGCTGTGGGAGGGCCTGACCGCTGTCGGCGTCATCGACGACCGGTTCTTCCCTCCGCCTTCCACCATCGGCATCGGCGCCGTGCGCATGGTCGCCGAGGGCGACCTGCTCGGGGACACCCTGCTGACGATCACGCGCATCGCCGCCGGGTTCGTGATCGGCGGGATCCTCGGCTACCTCACGGGTCTTGCGACCGGCGTCTTCCTGACGGCGCGGCGCATCGTGGAACCGACGCTGTCCGCGATCTACACCGTCCCCAAGATCGCGCTGCTCCCGGTGTTCCTGACGATCTTCGGCTTCGGCGAGGCGCCGAAGATCGCGCTCGTCTCCCTGACCGTGTTCTTCTACGTGTGGATCTACACGATGGAGGCGGTGGTCCAGATCCCCCGCGGCTACCGCGACGCGGCACGCAGCTTCCGGGTGACCCGTCGTCAGGAGCTCGTGCACGTCGTCATGCCGGCGACCCTGCCCTCCGTCTTCACCGGCCTCCGGGTGGCCATCGCGGTGGCCGTCCTGGTCACGATCTCGTCCGAGTACATCGTGGGCGGTTCGGGCCTGGGCTATCTGATCTTCAACTCCCGTGCGCTGTTCAAGATCGAGGACGCCTTCGTCGGCATCGTCGTGGTCGCGTTCCTCGGCTACACGCTCCAACTCCTCGTGATGCGGATCGGCGCACGGGTCACCCGCTGGCACGGCTCCGCTCCCGTCGCCACCGTCCGCGTCAACGTCTAGGCCGCCCGCATCGTCCACGGAGGATCCGCCATGTCGTCACCGCACACCACCGGCCGTCGCCTGACCGCCGCCGTCCTGGCGCTCGCGGCCACGACGCTCGCCCTGGCCGCCTGCTCGAGCAGCGGCGCCGCCGAGTCGTCGGCCGCCGCCCTGCCGTCGGGGCTGGACCCCCAGCCGCTGGCGGAGGAGACCACGGTCACGGTGTCGCTCGGCACCAAGGCCGAGTACCTCGGCGCGCTGCTGCTCGCGGACGCGCTCGGGGAGTTCGAGAAGGAGAACCTGACGGTCGACTGGGTCGACCTGCCGTCGTCGGACGCGGTGCCCGCGCTCGCCCAGGGCAAGACCGACATGGCGGCCGTCGGTCTCAACGCGACCTCCTTCAACGCGATCGACGGCGGCGCGGACATCCGCCTGGTGTTCCCGGGAGCGACCAAGGTCCCGGCGGACGGCCTCTACGTCGCGATCGACCCGGCGACCGGCCAGCCCAAGGACGTGTCGACGATCGCGGCCATCTCCGGGCCCGCCGGCATCAGCGTCGTGCCGATCACGCGGTACCTGGAGTCCGTCGGCAAGACCGTCAGCGACGTCGCGTTCGAGAAGGTCGACCTCGCGGACATGCCGGCCGCGCTCGACGCGGGAGCCGTCGACGCGGCCTGGGTCAACGCGCCCGTCACCACGATGCTGGAGGAGACCGGCCGGTACCAGCGCGTCGTCGGCTACGAGAACGGCGAGTACGGAGCCGGGTACCTGATGGGGCCGAACCTCCTGCGCGACCACCCCGAGGTCGGCCAGGCCGTCGTCCGCGCCCTGGCCCGCACCGCGCGCGACCACCTCAGCGGCGACTACAAGACGGACACGGCAACGGTGGCGGCGCTCGCGACCGCTCTCGACTCCACGCCGGAGGACGTCCTCAGCACGCCGGCGGTCACCTTCGACACCGCGCTGCCCACCGACGCGATCCAGAAGGCGCAGCAGGCATGGATCGCCGTGGGCGACATCCTCAAGGCCGACACGCCGCTCGAGCCGACCGCGTACCTCGACGGCTCGTTCCTCGACCGGGCACTGGGCACTACGTGACGGGTGCCCTCGCGTCGACTCGTCCGACGCTGCTCGACGGGCTGCGCCGTTGGGCGACGGCCACCCCTGACCGCGTCGCGGTCAGCGACGGCGTTGACCACGTCACGTTCGGCGAGCTCCTGCCACTGGTCGAGTCGACGGCGGCGAACGTGCGTGCGGCGATGGCCGACACGCATGCGCAGGCGTACGTGCCCGTCCTCGTCGATCGTTCTGTCGGATCGGCCGTCGCCATGCTCGCGTGCGCGCTCGGCGGCGTCCGGTTCTTCCCGGTGGACGCGGCGGCGCCCCGGGAGCTCATCGGACGGCTGGTCCAGCGCGCGGGCGGCCCGGCGTGCTACCTCTCCGGGTCGGGCGAGCACCCCGCCCTCGCCTCCGCATCAATGGTCGAGGTCGCCTCCGACGCGGTGGCGGGTGCGCCGCCACCGCCCGCCCGCGACGACCAGCCCGCGGTCGTGCTGTTCTCGTCGGGGTCGACCGGGGCGCCCAAGGGCATCGTCCTGTCGTGGTCGGCGATGGACCAGCGCTGGCGATCGCGCGACGCGCGGGCCGACGAGATGGATGCCGGAGATCGGCGGCAGCCGCTGATCATGCCGCTCGACTCGTCGTGGGGCCTGAACCAGATCACCGACGTCGCCTCGGGCTTCACGGTCCGCATCGTGGACGTCCAGCGGATGCGACCGCCGGAGTTCTTGGCGGAGATGGCGACGTTCGCGCCGACCGCCATCGCGCTCCCGTCCCAGCTGGGCCGGATCCTCGCCCAGCTGCCGGAGCACTCCGTGGTCCGCCTGCCGTCGGTGCGACGCATCAACATCGGCTCCGAGGGGTTCCGGTACGAGTACGTGAAGGCGCTGGGCCGCATCTTCGAGCCGGACGCCGCGGTCGTGCACACCTTGTCCAGCACGGAGGGGAGCCGGGAGATCGGGAACACGTTCGCGCTGCGTGACTGCCCGGACGAGGGTCAGGTGCACCTGGGCCACACGTTGTTCCCCGGGGACCTCCGTGTCGTTCCCGTCCCGGGTCTGGCCGACGGCGTGGGCGAGGTCCACGTCAGCGGCGCGATCGCCAGCGGGTACCTCGACGACCCCGAACTGACGGCCGCGAGGTTCTACGAGGACGCCGACGGCCGTTCCTGGTGGCGTTCGGGCGACCTGGTGTCGGTCGACCACACCGGCATGTACCGCCACGAGGGCCGCATGGACGACGTCGTCAAGGTCGGCGGCAAGCTCGCGTCACCCTCCGAGGTGACGGCCGTCCTCCAGGGCATCGAGGGCGTCGTCGCGGCGATCACCGTGCCTGTCGTGACCGACGGCAACACCCGCCTCGTCTCGCACGTCGAGATCGAGTCCGGCGCCGAGGTCACCCTGGAGGAGGTTCGCGCGACGCTTCGCACGCGCCTGCAGCCGCATGCCGTGCCGTCGGCCGTCATGCGCCATCGCCGGATGCCGGTCAACGTCCGTGGCAAGGTGGACCGTCAGGCACTCGCCGATGGGCCGTTCGAGCCCTGGTGACCAGGGACGGTGAGGCGTGCGACGACGCGACTTCCCGCGGCTGACGGCGGGCCTGGCCGCGGTCGGGGCCTCGACGACAGCGGCGCGGCGCGACGGGGCCCCGCGCGTGATCGTGGTCGGTGCCGGGATGGCCGGGCTCTCGGCGGCGCGGCATCTGGGCTCCCTCGGGATCGACGTCACGGTCCTCGAGGCGCGCGACCGCGTCGGCGGCCGGATCCGGACCAGTCGGCTGTGGCCCGACCTGCCCGTCGATCTCGGTGCGTCGTGGATCCACGGTGCTGCGGACAACCCGTTGAGCGCGGTCGCGCGCGCTGCCGGACTGCAGACGCACCGCACCAGCTACGACAGCTACCGCCTGTACGTCACGGCGCGTGCCCGCGCGGCCGGAGTCCACGGCTACGGGACGCGGCGGGTCGACACCGTCCTGCGGGAGGCTCGCCGGATCGCGCGGCAGTCGTCGCCGGACCTGTCGCTCGGTGCGGCGATCGACCTCGCCCGGCCCGGACTGCCGCCGCAGAGCCCTCTGGGCATCCAGCTCGCGTTCGACCTCGCGTCGAACCACACGCTGGAGTACGGCGCCGACCCCGACGACCTCTCCGCGCGCTACGGCGACGCCGCCGGGTATCCCAGCGACGGGGACGACGCGCTCCTGCCGGGCGGCTACGACCGGCTCGCGGCCGCCGTCGGCCGTGGACTGGCGATCCGGACCGGGGTAACCGTCGTCCGCGTGAGCCAGGACGACCTCGGCGTCACCGTGGTCGACGCCGCCGGGGCGACGATGCGCGCTGACGCGGTGCTCGTCACGGTCCCGCTGAGCCTGCTCAAGGACGCGGCGATCGACTTCGACCCCGGCCTGCCCGGCACCACGCAGCAGGCGATCGAGCGGATCGGATTCGGCCTGCTGGACAAGCAGTTCCTGCGCTTCGACGAGCCGTTCTGGCCGACCGACGTGGACTGGCTGGAGCACCTCGACACGGATGCGGCGAACTGGCCCCAGTGGGTCTCGTTCGCCCCGTTCCGTCGGACCCCGCTCCTGCTCGCTTTCACGGGCGGTTCGACCGCCTGGAGCACCGAGCGCCGGTCCGATCGCGCCGTCGTCGACGACATGCTGCGCGCCCTGCGCAGCATGTTCGGCCGATCGGTTCCGAGGCCGCGCGGGTGGCAGATCACCCGTTGGGGCAACGAGCGCTACACCCGGGGCGGCTACAGCTACAACGCGGCCGGGATGCTTCCCAGCGACCGTCGGGCGCTCGCAGAGCCGTTCGGGCGCGTGCACTTCGCCGGCGAGGCGACGCACGTCGAGCACTACGGAACCGTCCATGGGGCCTACCTGAGCGGCCTCGCGGCGGCCCAGCGGATCGCCGTGCAGGTGGCGACGTGACCGATCGCGTCCCCGCGTGGACGCTGGCCGTGGCGGCGATGCTGTCGGTCCAGCTCGGCGCCGCCGTGTCGTTCGGGCTGATCGACGACCTGGGCGTCGCGGGCACGGCCTGGCTGCGGCTGACGCTCGGCGCCGTGGGCTTCGTGCTGATCGCCCGGCCGCGCTACTGGCGCTGGACGTGGGCGCAGCTGCGGGCGCCCGTCGCCCCCGGCGGCGTGGCGGCGCTCATGGCGCTGTCGGTCCTGGCGGCCCTCGGCCGG
>JAFIHP010000215.1 GCA_017849335.1 Actinomycetales bacterium
CATGTGTCGTGGATCACACATGGTGCGGGTTTACCGACGGATGCCCGGCGGGCATAACCCTCCACGTCGGCGGCGGGTCGGGGGACGCGCGGCCGGCAAAGCGAAGGGCCCCACCGCCGAGGCGGTGGGGCCCTTCACGGAAGAGTCGGTCAGCCGAGGCGGACCTTGTCGGCCTGGGGGCCCTTCGGTCCCTGGACGATGTCGAACTCCACGACCTGGTCCTCCTCCAGGCTGCGGTAGCCATCGGACTGGATGGCCGAGTAGTGGACGAAGACGTCCGGTCCGCCGTCGGCCTGGGCGATGAAGCCGTAGCCCTTCTCAGCGTTGAACCACTTGACGGTTCCTTGAGCCATTTTGCGCATTCTCCTTGCACGGAACTTCGCACCGGACACCCCGCCCGCCGCGAGGCCAAGCCGATCACGCCTGTCGTCCCGGTGAATCTGCGCAACTGCCCAGAAACGCCGATGCCCACCACGGGGGCGGGCACCTGAAGAACGGTGGTGCTTGTGTGGCCTTGCCTGATGCGAGCATAGCCCGAACGTGGCCGCAGGGCCATGAGTCTTGCGCCGATAGGCTCGCCCGGTGACTGGCGACGATCTCGCAGCGGCGATCCAGGCCGCGCTGGCCGACCTCATCGAGGCGGGGGACCTTCCGGCGTTCGACCTGCCCGAGGTCCGAGTCGAGCGTCCGAAGTCGCGCGAGCACGGCGACTTCGCGACGAACGCCCCGCTTGCGGCGGCGAAGGCGGCCGGTCGTCCGCCGCGCGAGATCGCGGCCCTGCTTGCGCAGCGGCTGTCCGGCACGCCGGGCGTCGCAGCGGCCGAGGTGGCCGGGCCGGGCTTCGTCAACGTGCGGCTCGACTCCGCGACGCAGGGCGAGCTCGCCCGCACCATCGTCGAGGCGGGGCAGGCGTGGGGGAGCGGTGACGCCCTCGCCGGGCGGTCGATCAACGTGGAGTTCATCTCGGCGAACCCGACCGGCCCCCTGCACCTGGGACACACGCGCTGGGCAGCGGTCGGCGACGCCCTCGCGCGGGTCCTGGCGGCCGCCGGCGCCTCCGTGACCTGCGAGTTCTACGTCAACGACCGCGGCGTCCAGATGGACCACTTCGGCGCATCGCTCATGGCGGTCGCCAACGGTCGGCCCGTTCCTGAGGACGGCTATCACGGTGCGTACGTGCTGGAGCTGGCGGCCCAGATCGTCGCCGACGATCCGGGCATTACGTCGCTGCCGGACCCGGAGCAGCTCATCGCGTTCCGTGAGGCGGGATACGCCCGTCAGCTCGCGCAGCAGCGCGCGGTCCTGGACCTGTTCCGCACGCACTTCGACGTCTGGTCCTCCGAGCGGGCACTGCACGACTCCGGGGCCGTCGAGCGTGGGCTGGCGAGACTGGTCGAGCAGGGGCACGTCTACGAGTCCGAGGGTGCCACCTGGCTGCGCACGACCGATTTCGGCGACGACAAGGACCGCGTCCTGATCAAGGCCGACGGCGACTACACGTATTTCGCGTCGGACACGGCGTACTACGTCGACAAGCGGGCGCGCGGCTTCGACCTCGCGATCTACCTCCTCGGGGCCGACCACCACGGCTACGTCAACCGGCTGCGGGCGGTCGCCGCGTGCGCCGGCGACGACATGGACGCGAACATCGAGGTCCTCATCGGCCAGCTGGTGAAGATCACGCGCGGCGACGAGGAGGTCCGGCTGTCCAAGCGCGCCGGCGCCCTGGTCACGCTCGAGGACCTCGTCGACGAGATCGGCGTCGACGCCGCGCGCTACACGCTCGCGCGGTACCCGGCCGACTCCCCGATGACGCTCGACCTGGCGGAGGTCACCCGGGCGACGAACGACAACCCCGTGTTCTACGTCCAGTACGCGCACGCGCGGATCTCGTCCGTGCTGCGCAACGCTGACGAGCTCGGCATCGACTGGCGCGCAGCCGACCTCGACCCGGGACTGCTGGCACACGAGCGGGAGAACGACCTGCTCGGCCTGCTCGGGGAGTTCCCGCGGATCGTCGCCGGGGCTGCCGAGCTGCGCGAGCCGCACCGGGTCGCCCGGTACCTGGAGGACCTCGCGACGCGCTACCACCGCTTCTACGACGTGTGCTGGGTCCTGCCCCGGGGGGACGAGGAGCTCGCTCCACTCCACGTCGCGCGGCTGTGGCTGTGCGCGGCGTCGCGGCAGACGCTCGCGAACGGTCTGGAGCTGCTCGGCGTGAGCGCCCCGGAGCGGATGTAGCCGGTCGTACGCGCCCTCGGGAGCGGCTATATCCCCGGTGTATCCCTGTGACGGGAACCCGTGGGGTAGCCGGCTATATCCCGCCTGGGGCAGGTGCCTGCCAGCGGCCAACTGCTGACCGCTGGGTGGAATCCGTTGCGGCCCATGGATCTCCCGGATCCTTCGGTCGACGGCCCGTATGCTCGCCGGCCGTTTGCCGTTGCAGCGCAGGCAGAACGGGGCGAAAACTCGGTCTGTCCGCGTATCCACCGACGGTCCTACCATCGCAGGCATGAGGCGCAAGCTCCTTGCTCTCCTCGCCGTCATCCTGGCGGCGCAGGTCGTCGTCGCCTGCTCGACGACGCCGCAAGGGGCCCAGACGGTCACGCCGCTTCCGCCGAGCGAGGTCGCCGGCACGCTCGCCGTGCAGGCTCTCGGGCTGAACATCCCGTGGGCAGTCGGCGGCGAGCGGATCGAGCGCGACGGCAGCCTCAAGGTCAACGGCGGTGACTGGCCGACCGTGCCCTTCCGCTCCCTGCGGCTCTGGGACACCCGGACGGCGTGGCTCAACCTGGAGCCGGCTCCGGACCAGTGGACGTTCGGCCAGCTCGACGCGCTCGTCGCCAAGGCGCGGGCGAACGGGATCACCGACATCACCTTGGTCCTGGCGGGGACGCCGCAGTGGGCGGCCTCCAGCTTCCAGTCGACCGACGCGTCCTGGCTGGGCCCGGGGTCGGCGTCGATGCCGGCCGACATCGCGGCGTGGCAGGACTACGTCGCCACCGTCGTCGGGCGCTACGCCGGGCAGATCACGTCGTACGAGATCGGGAACGAGCCCAACCTGCTCACGTTCTGGTCGGGAACCCCCGATCAGTACGCGCAGCTCGTGTCCACGGCGGCGGCGACGATCCGGGCCACGGACCCGAGCGCGAAGATCCTCGTCAACGGCGGCCTCGTGCGGTCCAAGTTCGACGTGGCGACGCTGGCCAAGTGGCTGAGCCCGATGTCCGCCTCCGGACTCGCCCGGACGGTAGACGCGGTGTCGCTGCACGTCTACCCGACGGTCGCCACCCTCGGCAGCCCGACGCGCGACCTGCTGACCAGCATGAAGTCCGCGCTCGCCGCCAACGGCTGGGGATCGGTCCCGGCGTGGATCACCGAGGTCAACGTCCGCGACGGTGCCCGGCTCTCGGCAGCCGACCAGGCGAGCGCGGTCAAGGCGTTGGGCCAGCAGCTGGTCAGCGCCGGGTTCGACCGGGCGTACTGGTACGCATGGACGGATCTGGGAACCGACCAGATGGTCCAGTTCCAGCCGGGGTCCGGGGGAGCAGCGGCCCTCGCCGCGTTCTCCGGTGCGCCCGCCCCGGCTCCGGCCGCGACCTCGGCGGCGGCGACGCCGCAGCCGACGCAGGGGCCGGCGGTTCCCACGCCGGCTCCGACGGTGCCCGCGTCGCCGACCGACACTCCGACGGCTCCGGCCGATCCGACCGCGCCGGCGTCGTCGCCCGACGCCTCGACGCCGTCGGCATCGTCGGCCTCGTAGCTACGGCAGGCCCTGCGGCGTCCTACCGCGACCGACGATCGGACGCGGCGTCCCGGACCGGAGGGCGGGCGGCCCAGCGCCAGCGGCTTCGGGCACCCGCGCCGTCCGGTGCGCTTCCGGCGACCAGGGCTGCGGACCACGCGGCCTCGGCGTCTGCGTCGGACGGCGCCGATGCCGAGTCGTACGCGACCCGCGCGGCGCGCTGAGCCACGTCCTGCAGTGCCCGGTCGGCGTAGGGGGAGCGGGCCGTCGACGCAACGTCCGGCGACGCGCTGACGGGGAGCGGCTCGTCGTAGCGCACCCGCCGGAGCCGGACCCACGTCCAGGCGCCGACGACACGATCGCGGGGGCTTCCGGTGCCGAGCCGCCGACGTAGGCGCCGCCAGCGCAGCCAGGCGAGCAGGCGCCGGAGGACGGCGACGGCGACCAGCAGGAGCACGAGCAGCACGAGGATCAGCGCCGAGACGACCACGATGCTCGTGGCATCGACCGTGTCGCGGTCGACGGGGTCGACTGTGGACGGCGGCGTCGGGACGGCCGACGGTGGGGGAGCGGTCGTCGTCGGCGGGGTCGCACTCGTCGGAACCGCCGACGGCGGCGCGGTTGGCGGTTCAGCGGTCGTCGTCGGCGGGGGCGGACTCGTCTGGTCCTCGCCGGTCACGTCGGCGGCGCCAGGGATCGTCCACGGAGACCGGAGTGCCGGTGTCGCTGCTCCGATGACCACGACGGCGGCCAGGCCCGCGGCAACCAGGGACACGACGAGCGGAACCAGCCGGCGCCGCGCGCGCAGGTCGGCCCGCGAGTACGGGCCCAGCATCGCGAGCGTCGCCGCGGCGGCGACCGCCCACGCGCCGATCAGCCACGGCGCCCGTCCGGCGGCGCCCAGCCCGGTGGCGCCGCCGAGCAGCACGACGGCCGCTGCGAGCACGGCTGCGGGGTAGCGCGTCTGGAGGATCAGGCCCATCGCCCCGGCGACGCCCGTGGCCATCAGCGACGCCCGCGTGATGGGACCGGCGCTGTCGCCACCGACCGTGCGGGCCAGGAACGCGACGCCGCCGGTCAGCAGGACCATCGTGACGACGGCGAGCCCGCGTCGCCCGGCTCCCGCGAACGACGACACCCCGAGAGCGCCGAGGAGCGACCCGCCGACCACCCAGATGGCGAGCCCGGACAAGGACACCACCTGGCCGAACGCGACCCAGGTCACCAGCAGCGTGGGCACCAGGGGCCACGCGGGACGCCCGGTCACGAGTGCCCCACCACCGCTGTGGCGGGAACGAGCCTGCTCCACTGCGTCAGCCAGGCCGCCGACGTCTCCGTGCGCCGACCGGTGACGAGCACGATGCGGCCGACCCCGTGCCGGCGGGCCAGCGCCGTCACGCGGGCAGCCCCGCACTCGTCGGACGGTGCCGGTGTCACCACGGCGAGCATGTCCAGCGCGGACTCGCGATTGGCCGTCGTGACCTCGACGGTCGTCGTCGTCATCGCGGTCGTGGTCAGCAGAACGCGCTGGCGCGGCCCGCATGCCCACCACGCCCATGATGCAGACGTGTCGACCGACTGCTCGAACGCCTC
>JAFIHP010000216.1 GCA_017849335.1 Actinomycetales bacterium
GACGTTGACTGGTACACAACACGCGAGCGGCAGCGCACCGAGGTCCTCCCCTGGGACCACCTGGACTCCGGGCTGGACAGCGAGTGGCTGTGGGAGGACTGGCAGGCGGCGCTCGACGAGGACGGAGTCGAGGACTGCCGGTGGACGCCCTGCTACGACTGCGGGGTCTGCGACCAGCTCGGGACGGAGATCCAGATCGGCCCGACCGGGGTCGTGTCGCTGCCGATGCCGGCCGTGCGGGATCGCCCGGCGATCGGCGTGGTCAGCGCGTGAGCCGCCAGTCCCCGAACCGCGACACGGCGCCGCCCGTCCAGCGGCTCCGGTTGAGGTACGCCAAGCGTGGCCGGCTGCGGTTCTCCAGCGCTCGTGACTTCCAGCGAGCGCTCGAACGTGCACTGAGGCGCGCCGACGTGCCGATGGCCTACAGCGGCGGGTTCTCGCCGCACCCGCGCATCTCCTACGCCAACGCCGCCGCGACCGGAGTCGCCAGCGAGGCGGAGTACGTCGAGCTCGCGTTGGTCGAGCGGTGCGATCCGCAGGCGGTCCGGGCCGCGCTCGACGCGGCGCTTCCGCCCGGGCTGGACGTGGTGGACGCGGTCGAGGCCACGACCTCGGACTTCGCGGGCCGCCTCGAGGCCAGCGTGTGGCGCGTGGAGCTCCCGGAGGTCGACGACACGCAGGCCCGCGCCGCCGTGGCGGCGTTCCTGGCCCAGCCCGAGGTCCTGGTCGAGCGCACGACCAAGTCGGGACGGCGGACGTTCGACGCTCGCGCCGCCGTGACGTCGTTCGTCGTCGAGGTCCGCGACGCGCCGACCGCCCAGACGGGGGAGCCGGGACCACCTGCCGACTGTGCGATACTCGGCGTGGTCGTCCGGCACGGCACGCCGTCCGTTCGACCCGACGACGTCTTGTCCGCGCTGCATCGCGTGGCTGGCCTCGTGCCGCCGAAGCCCCCTCGGGTGACCCGGCTGGCTCAGGGGCCGCTCGATGCGGCCGGGGCCTGCGTAGCCGACCCGCTCGAACCCGATCGAGCAGGCCAGCTGCCCTGACCTGTGCCGGCAACGTCGTCGGCGAGGCAGGTGCGTACGGGCGCTGCCCCCGGCAGTGCACGCCATCGGCCCCGCGTCCCACACGCTTGGCCGGGGCGCCTGATCTGCCCCGGCCCGACTTCGGGTTCAGCGCGGCCTCGTGCCGCCGGGACCCGCTAAGGAGTTCCGGCCCATGGATCACGACGACGCCGTCACGACGAACGAGGCCCCGGCCGACATCGCACCGCAGACCGTCAAGCGCGCTCGACGCCGTGCCGCCAGTCGGCCCGCTGGGCCGCCCGCGCCGGTGGACGCGCCCACGGACAACCCGGCGCAGACGGTCGACGCTGCCGCGCCGGTCCCGACGGACGACGAGGCCGCTGCCGACGCCAAGCCGGCCCGGAAGGCCGCCAAGCGGACCCGCAAGGCGGCCGTGCCCGTCGCGGACGACGCCGTTGCCGAGGACGTTGCCGAGGACGTTGCCGAGGACGTGGCCGAGGAGCCCGCCGAGCCTGAGGCCAAGCCCGCGAAGCGCACCCGCAAGGCTGCCGCGAAAGCGACGCCGGCGCCGGCATCCGACCCGGCGGCGACCGAGGAGCCGCAGGAGTCGCCGTCGGCCGACGCGAGCGACGCTGCCGCCACGACCGACGCTGCCGCCACGACCGACGAGGTTCCCGCGGAGCCGCAGAAGCCGTCCCGCCGGCGTCGCGGCAAGCAGTCCGAGACGCAGAAGGCGCCCGAGCCGGCAGCCGACGACGACGTGCCGGCGGAGCCCGCCGACGTCGTGACCGACGGGGCGGACGCCGAGGAGCCGGTCGACGACGTGGAGTCGGAGGCCGAGTCGGACTCGGCCGAGGCCAACGAGGACGACGGCGAGACGGCCGAGGAGGGCCGTCGTCGACGTCGGCGCCGGGGCGGCCGTGGCCGTCGACGCCGCTCCGATGACGAGGGCGGCGAGCCGGCCGACACGGCCGATGACGCTGCTGCAGACGCCGACGACGCTGCTGCCGAGGCGGGCGACGCCGGTGACGACACGGACACCCCCGGCAGCCGTCGCCGCCGTCGCCGTCGCCGTCGCGGATCGTCCGACGACTCCGACGACGAGTCGACGACGACGGGCCGCGGCCGTGAGTCCCGCAGCCGCAACGACGACGTCACCGGCCTGCGCGGCTCGACGCGCCTGGAGGCGAAGAAGCAGCGTCGGCGCGAGGGCCGTGAGGCCGGCCGCCGGCGCGCTCCGATCCTGACCGAGGCCGAGTTCCTGGCCCGACGGGAGTCGGTCGACCGCGTCATGGCCGTGCGCCAGGTCGGCGACCGGACGCAGATCGCGGTGCTGGAGGACGGCATCCTCGTCGAGCACTACGTCACGCGCGGGTCCGCGGCGTCGATGGTCGGCAACGTCTACCTCGGCCGCGTCCAGAACGTCCTCCCGAGCATGGAGGCGGCGTTCGTCGACATCGGGCGCGGCCGCAACGCCGTGCTCTACGCCGGTGAGGTCAACTGGGACGCGGCGGGCCTGGAGGGCCAGCCCAAGCGCATCGAGCTCGCCCTGAAGTCCGGTGATCCGGTGCTCGTGCAGGTGACGAAGGACCCCGTCGGCCAGAAGGGGGCACGCCTCACCAGCCAGATCTCGCTGCCTGGCCGGTTCCTGGTCTACGTGCCGGACGGCTCGCTGACCGGGATCAGCCGAAAGCTGCCGGACACCGAGCGCAGCCGCCTGAAGTCGATCCTCAAGCGCGTCATGCCCGAGGACGCCGGCGTCATCGTCCGCACGGCGGCCGAGGGTGCGCCGGAAGAGGCCCTCGAGGCCGATGTCACGCGCCTGGCCGCCCTGTGGGAGGACATCTCCACGTCGGCGAAGACCGCCAGCCCGCCGACACTGCTGTACAGCGAGCCGGACCTGGCGATCAAGGTCGTGCGTGACATCTTCAACGAGGACGTGAACCAGCTCGTCGTCTCGGGCGACACGGCGTGGACGTCGCTGTCGGCGTACATCGGCGCGGTCGCGTCGGACCTGTCGGGCCGCCTGTCGCACTGGGTCGGGCCGAAGGACCTGTTCGCCGAGTACCGGGTCGACGAGCAGCTGCTGAAGGCCCTGGACCGCAAGGTGTTCCTGCCGTCGGGCGGTTCGCTCGTCATCGACCGCACCGAGGCGATGACCGTCGTCGACGTCAACACCGGGAAGTTCACCGGGCAGGGCGGGAACCTGGAGCAGACGGTCACCCGGAACAACCTGGAGGCCGCCGAGGAGATCGTCCGGCAGCTGCGCCTGCGGGACGTCGGCGGGATCATCGTCGTCGACTTCATCGACATGGTGCTGGAGAGCAACCGCGACCTGGTCCTGCGCCGCCTGGTCGAGTGCCTGGGCCGCGACCGCACCAAGCACCAGGTGGCGGAGGTCACGTCGCTGGGCCTGGTGCAGATGACCCGCAAGCGGATCGGCTCCGGGCTGGTCGAGTCGTTCTCGACCGTCTGCGAGCACTGCAACGGGCGCGGCATCCGCGTCTCGTTGCACCCCGAGCACGACCACGAGGCGTCTCCCCGCAACCGCCGACCGGCCGGCGCGATCGACCCGGCGGACGTCGCTGCCCGGGCCCTGGCGGCCACCGAGACGGCCGGAGCCGAGGACGACGACGCGGCACCGGCTGACGCCGCCGCCGAGGAGGGCGCCGGGGCGGAGGTCGTCGAGGAGGTCGGCGCCGAGGAGGCCGTGGAGGGGGTCGTCGCCGAGGTCGAGCACGAGA
>JAFIHP010000217.1 GCA_017849335.1 Actinomycetales bacterium
GCCCACGGGCATGGGCGGGTCCTACAACCTGAACCGCCGCCACGGCTGGAACAAGATGGCCTTCCACAAACTGAACGGCATGCTGTGCGTGTCGCTCAACGGCGAACTGGTCGCCGACCCGTCCTTCCGGTGGGACGCGCCGCCGGACCGCGTCCTGCTGCGGGTCGCTACCGTGGCAGCAGGGATTCTCGTGGTCCTCCTCGTCGCCGAGGTCCCGCCCTACGTGGCGGCCGGCACGAGCATGACGATCCTGCTGGTCGCGTTCGCCTGGCGTCGCCGGCCGGACCTGCGCTGGTCGCTCTTCCCCGTGCGCCTGGTCGTGCTGACGACGGTCCTGTTCGCGGTGGTCACGGTGCTGTCCCAGCTCGGGCTGCTCGACTGGCTGCGACCGGTCGCGGGCGAGGGGGAGGACTGGCTGGCACTCCTACGGCTGTCGGCCGTCGCGGGCGTCGCCAGCAACGCGGTCAACAACCTCCCGGCGTACCTGGCGTTGGAGCCGGTGGCACTCGACTCGACGCGGCGCATGCTCGCGCTGCTCATCGGGACGAACGTGGGACCGCTCATCACGATCTGGGGTTCCCTGGCCACCATCTTGTGGCGCGACCGGTGTCGATCTGCGGACGTCGAGGTGTCGTGGCAGCGGTTCGCGTTGCTCGGCGCCGTCGCTGCTCCTGTGCTCCTCGTGACGACGGTCAGCGCCCTCGCCTGGGTGGGCTGAGCGCTAGAGCCGAGCCTCGGCGATCGGCACGCCCGACGGGTGCGCCGCACCCGTCGGGTCCACCGTGATCAGGAACGACGCGACGTCGCGGACTCCGCCGTGCAGCTCCATCGCGATCGCCCCGGTGCTGTCCGGGACGAACGCGCCGGCCGCGCTCATGGAGCCGTCCGGCGACTGCGCCCACACGTGGTACTCCATCCCCGCCGACGGCATCGGCAGCTCATGGCCCATGACGATTGCCTTGTCCATCTCGCCGGACACGACGATCGACGCGTCGCCGGAGGGAAGGTCCAGGGGCATCGTGTGAGCGTCGGGGGCCGACATGACGGCGGTCGTGACGTCGCTCGTCTCGCTGGCGGCGACGACGGTCGGGCTGCCGCGCAACGCGCCCACCCCGATCACCGCGCCGGCTCCGAGCACGAAGGCGGCGGCGGCTGCGGCCGGCAGGACCCAACGACGGGGGCGCCGCTCAGCGGTCGCCGTCACCGGTGCGGGCTCCGGATCGACGTTCTCCTCCGGGAACAGGGTCGACAGCAGACGCGCCTCGACCGTCGGCGGAGGGACGACGTGGTAGGACTCCGCGAGGTCCGCGACGGTCTCGCCGAGGCTGGCCAGCTCGGCGTCGCACGCGGCGCACGTCGGCAGGTGCGCGACGAACCGCGCCTCCTCCTCCGGGTCGAGCGCGTCCAGCAGGTAGCCGGCGAGCAGGTCGTGCGGGTCGCCGCTTGGCGTCGTCATCGCCTTCCCTCCAGCTCGCCGCGCAGCCGTCGGATGGCGTCACGCATTCTCGTCTTGACCGTGCCCAGGGGGATGTCGAGCTCCGCCGCGACCTGCGTCTGCGTGAGCCCGCGGTGGTACGCGAGCTCGAGTGCCTGCCGCTGGAGCGGCGTCAGCGCGCTGAGCGCCGCCCGGACGCGTCGGTGGTCCGCGTGCAGCTCGACCACCTCGGCGACGACGTCGTGCTCGGCCTCGCGGTGCTGGGCACCCCAGGCCATCGCACCCTGTCGTTCGACCTGCTCCCGTCGCACGCGGTCGACGGCTCGGCGGTGGACGATCGTCAGGATCCACGACCGGGCCGACGACCGGCTGCGGTCGTACCGGCCGGACTGGGACCAGATCTGCTCGAACGCCTCCTGCAGCGCGTCCTGCGCGAGGTGCTCGTCGCGCAGGACGCGCAGCGCCAGTCCGTAGGCGCCCGGGCTGAGCCGCCGGTAGAGGTCGACGAAGGCGCCGCGGTCGCCCTGGGCGCAGCGCTCCAGCAGGTCCTCGGCGCTCGCCGTGGGCGGGTCGGGCTCGGCGGCGGCCGTCGGGGCGGGATGGGAGGCCACGGGCGGTGGATCGATCCTCAGGAGGCTGAGTCGTCGGACATCATGGCGTCGGGTGACTCCTTCATCATGGTGTCGGACGGCTCCTCGGACATCATGGTGTCGGACGGCTCGGGCGACATCATGGCGTCGGACGGCTCGGGCGACATCATGGCGGACTCCTGCATCGAGCCAGCGGGTTCGGGCGTATCGCTGCTGCTGGAGCGCGCGGTCAGGGCGAGCGCGGCGAGCGTGGCCGTCGTGAGGGCCCGGCCGGTCTTGACGAGTCGCATCGGATCTCCTGTGGTCGTGGTGGGTCGGCTCGGGAAGGTCCCGACAGCACTCCTTCGCGGGGCGACGCCCGGCGGATTGGTCCGACGGCACGGCGATCAGCCGAACGTGAAGGTGTAGACGCTCACCCCGGCGGGGACGTCGAGGCGAAGGACCCCGTCGTCAGCGCCGGAGGTGCGTACCGGGTAGAGCGTCGGCGCCCCGGACACGGTGATCGTCGACCGCTCCCCACCGTTCTCGGCGCTGACCTCGCCGTGCCCGCCGAGAACGGCATAGACGCGCTGCGCGCGGTAGTGCAGTCGCAGCGATGCCCGGTTCCCCGCGGTCGCCCGTTCGACCGAACCCGGTCAGCCGGAGTGCGCGGCCCGGCGCGCCGTCAGCGCGGCGTCCAGCGCAGCGGACTGCGAGGACGTCAGCGTTCCGGCGGACAC
>JAFIHP010000218.1 GCA_017849335.1 Actinomycetales bacterium
CGGCCAGCTTCATGCCGAGGGCGCCGAAGATGATGGCCAGGATCGAGCACGGCACGCCCAGGTAGCACAGGAGCAGGAGCGGGATCCCGACGATCCCGAGCACCAGGGACGCGACGCCGAAGCCGTTCTGCCTTCGGGGCGGCGGGTATGCGGGGTACGGCGACGGGGTGGTCATCGGGTCAGGTCGAGCTGCCGGCGGCGACGGCGAAGATCAGGATCCACGCGATGATCCCGAGCACGCTGAGGACCAGGCCGACGATGCCGAGCCAGAATCCCCACTGCGCCGAGCTCTTGTTGTCCGCCAGGCCCTGGTCGGCCCGGGTGATGCCGATCCGCCCGAAGACGATGGCGGGGACCGACCCGATCGGGCCGAGGCAGAGCAGGCCGAGGATCCCGAGCACGAGCGCCGCCGTTCCCATCCCGTTCTCCCGGGGCGCCGGTTGGTACGAGCCGCCGGGGTAGGGCGCGGGTGTCGTCATGTCTCCCCCTGAACACAGAACGCGACACAGAATTGACCGGAATGTCACCGGCGATTGCCGTGACTTCGTCGTCGCCGACGCTACAGTCAGGCGTCATCATCGGCACGACCGGGGAGTAAGAGTGTCCTTCACCGACGCTATTCGTACCTGCTTGGGCAAGTACGCGACGTTCGACGGGCGCGCGACCCGCTCGGAGTTCTGGTGGTTCTACCTGTTCACCGTGATCGTCGCCTTCATCGGGTACATCCCGATGATCTTCTTCGGCATCCTCGGCAGCATGGACAACGCCATCGGGACGCTGTTCGGCCTGATCGGCGTGCTGTGGATCATCGTCTGGTTCGTCCTGATCATCGCGCTGTACATCCCGTTCCTCGCCGTCGGCTGCCGTCGGCTGCACGACCGAGGGCAGTCGGGATGGCTGCAGCTGCTGCTGCTGGTGCCCTGCGGCGGCATCGTCCTCATCGTCTTCTGGGCGATGGAGGGGACTCCCAGCGACAACGCGTACGGCCCCCGGCCCGCGTAGCGAACACTCACTGACCAAGGAACTGGAGGAGCCATGGGCTTCGGCGAGGCAATCTCTACCAATCTCAGCAAGATCACCGACTTCACCGGCCGGGCGTCGCGGCCTGAGTTCTGGTGGTGGATCCTGGCCATCTGGATCCTGAACCTGATCGTCTCGCTGATCAGCGGTGGATGGCGCGGTGGCAGTGGCTTCCTGTGGTTCATCGGCTGGGTGATTTCGATCATCCTGGTCCTGGCCACCTTGGCCGTCGGTTGCCGCCGCCTGCACGACACCGGGAAGTCCGGGTGGTTCCAGTTGATCTACCTGATCCCGTGCGTGGGCTGGATCATCATGATCTTCCTCTTCGTCCAGCCGGGGACCGCAGGCGACAACCAGTACGGGCCGCCGCCGGCCAGCTAGCGCTCGCTGAGCATCCCGGGAAGGCCGCCGACGAGTCCGTCGGCGGCCTTCTCGATCATCGAGAGCATGTCGTCGAAGTCCGCCGCGTCGCCGTAGTAGGGGTCCGGCAGGTCCAGCCGTGGGTCCGGCGCCTGGAGATGCGCGAGCTCGGGGTCGAACGAGCGCAGCATCCGCAGCGACACCGGGGACCCGGCGCGCCCGACGAGCGCCAGGAGGTCGTCGTAGTTCGCCGCGTCCATGGCCAGCAGCAGGTCCGCCGCGCCGGTGCCGAGCCAGTCGGCGTTGAACTGACGGGCGGTGTGGGCATGGGGGTAGCCGTGGACGTCGAGGACGGTCCGCGACCGCGGGTCCATGTCGTGCCCGACGTGCCACCCGCCGGTTCCGGCGGAGTCCACGACGACCTCGTCGGCGAGCCCGGCGAGGGCGATCCGCTGCCGCAGGACGGCCTCGGCGACCGGCGAACGGCAGATGTTGCCCAGGCAGACGCAGGTGATCCGGAACGGCACGTCGGCACAGTAGCCGCGTACCGGCTGTGGGCCGCGCCGAGTTCGCCACGACTTTTCGTCCACAGGCTGAGCACACCGATCGGCCCGTTCGCACGAGGGGATTCCGCCGGATCCGTGTTCCGAGTCCACAGGGCATCCACAAGGTCGTCGGCAGGCCTGTCGCGCGTCGCCCACATGTTCTCCACAGGCGTGTCCACACGGTGGATTGCCTCCCCGCAGCGGGCTACCTAGGTTGAGGCACCGGCGGCGTGTCACACCGCAGCGGTAGACCTGACCAGGCGACATCGGCCAGCAGGCTCGTCGCGCGAGGGCAGGAGGAGGAGCTCGTGAGTATCGCCGAGCTGCACCCGGCCGACGTCGATCCGGGCTCGGACCGCACTCCGCCCAACGACATCGCCGCCGAGCAGTCCGTCCTCGGCGCGATGCTGCTGAGCAAGGACGCGATCGCCGACGTGGTGGAGGTCCTTCGCGAGAGCGACTTCTACCGTCCGGCCCACCAGGTGGTGTACTCGACGATCCTCGACCTGTACGGCCGCGGTGAGCCCGCGGACGCGGTGACGGTGGCGGCCGAGCTGACTCGGATCGGGGAGATCAGCCGCGTGGGCGGCGCGCCCTACCTGCACACGCTCGTGTCGATGGTGCCGACCGCGGCGAACGCCGGCTACTACGGCCGGATCGTCCGCGAGCAGTCGATCCTGCGTCGCCTGGTCGAGGCGGGCACCCGCATCGTGTCGATGGGCTACGCCGCCACCGGCGAGATCGACCAGGTCGTCGACCGGGCACAGGCCGAGATCTACGACATCACCGAGCGACGGGCGAGCGAGGACTACGCGCCGCTGTCGGACATCATGAACGACGCGCTCAGCGAGATCGAGGCCATCTCGAACCGCGGTGGCGAGATGATCGGCGTGCCAACGGGTTTCTCCGATCTGGACCGCCTGACCAACGGTCTGCATCCCGGGCAACTGATCATCATCGCGGCACGGCCGGCGATCGGTAAGGCACTGGCGCTCGACACCCCGCTGCCCACTCCGGTGGGCTGGACGACGATGGGCGCCGTCGAGGTCGGGGATCTCGTCTTCGGTGACGACGGACGACCTGTCCCTGTCACAGGGGTCACGACGACGTGGGAAGGCCGACCGTGCTTCCGGGTGGTCTTCTCGGACGGCTCCAGCGTCGTCGCCGACGCGGAGCACGAATGGCTTACCGAGGATCGGGCGGCCCGCCGGGCACCTCAGCCGACCGCGGCGATTCGGACGACTCGCGAACTGCACGAGACCGTGCGCTGCCCTACTGCAGACAGGCGCCATAACCACAGCATTCGGCTCGCCCAGGCGCTTGACCTCCCCGATGCTGATCTCCCGATCGGCCCGTACACCCTCGGTGTATGGCTGGGCGACGGGACGAGCGCAGCGGCGCACTTCACATCGGCCGATCCGGAGATCGCGATCTACGTGGAGGCCGAGGGCTACGAAGCACCTTTGGTCGGACATCTGCGCTACGGAATCCACCTGCCGGCGAACGAGCCTGTACCGGAGCGGACCTGCGTCGTGTGCGGGAGCACATTCGTGCCGATGAACCCACTCGTCCGGACGTGCGGGAAATCCTGCGGCGGCCAGGCCAAGGGAGTACGTGGGGGACGACGCCAAGCGAGCTGTCCGGACTGCGGTGGCCCGGTCACAGGAATGGGCCGCTGCCAAGACTGCGTGCGCGACCACGGGTCCGTGCAGGCGATCCTGCGCCGCGAGGGACTTCTCGGCGCTAAGCACATTCCCGCGGCCTATCTGCGATCGTCCGAGCATCAGCGACGTCAGCTGCTCGCCGGGCTGCTCGACACTGACGGGACGGTGACGTCGACTGGGAGCGTGCAGTTCACGACGACGAGTGCACGACTGGCGGACGACGTGTACGAACTCATCGTCTCGCTCGGCTACCGCTGCTCCGTGGCGACTAAGGCCGTTGCCGGTCGGTCGAGCCAGACGTCAGTCGCGTACTCGCTGAACTTCACGACACACGACGTCGTCTTCCGGCTGCAGCGAAAGCAGATCGCACACAAGGAGCGGACTCGTCACACGTCGAGCGTGAGGCGCCGAAGCCGGTTCGTCGTCGCCGTTGAGCCGGTGCCGAGCGCTCCGGTGCGTTGCATCGAGGTGGGCAACGCTTCGCACATGTATCTGGCGGGCCGGTCGATGGTGCCTACCCACAACTCGACCGTCGCCTTGGATATCGCGCGGGCGGCGTCGATCAAGCACGGCCTGACCAGCGTCATCTTCTCGCTGGAGATGAGCCGCAGCGAGATCGTCATGCGTCTGCTCTCGGCCGAGGCGCAGGTGCCGTTGCACCACATGCGGTCAGGCACCATGAGCGACCCCGACTGGAACAAGCTCGTCCCGAAGTTCGGCAAGCTCAGCGAGGCGCCGCTGTTCATCGACGACTCCCCGAACATGACGCTCATGGAGATCCGGGCGAAGTGCCGTCGGCTCAAGCAGCGCCACGACCTGCGCTTGGTGATCGTCGACTACCTGCAGCTCATGACCAGCGGCAAGCGGGTGGAGAGCCGGCAGCAGGAGGTCTCGGAGTTCTCCCGGTCGCTCAAGCTGCTGGCGAAGGAGCTGGGCGTCCCCGTCATCGCGATCAGCCAGCTCAACCGCGGTCCCGAGCAGCGGGTGGACAAGAAGCCGATGCTCTCCGACCTTCGCGAGTCGGGCTGTCTGCCCGCATCCACCCGCGTGGTCCGCGCCGACACCGGCGCCGAGGTCTCACTGGGAGAGCTGGTGCGCAGCGCGGAGAAGGACGTCCCGGTGTGGGCGCTGGACGACTCGCTCCGGTATGTCTCGAGCACGCTGACCCACGCATTCCCGACCGGCACCAAGGAAGTCTTCCGGGTTCGCACGGCGAGCGGGCGGGTGCTCGACGCGACCGCCAGCCACCGGCTCTTGACCTACGGCGGGTGGACGCCGCTCGGGGCGCTCGACGTCGGCAGCCGGATCGCCGTTCCGCGACATGTTCCGGCACCTGCCGAGGAGACGGCCGACTGGACCGATGACCGCGTCATCGTGCTTGCGCACATGATCGGTGACGGTTCGATGCTGGCCCGGCAGCCGATCCGCTACGCGACCAAGGACGAGGCGAACATCGCCGTCATGACCGAGTCGACGCAGCGGGCCTTCGCCATCCGCGTCAGTCGCGACGACTACGCCGCGGCACGGTGCACCACGCTCAGATTCACGAGCCTGCGACCAGTCACGCACGGGGTGCGCAATCCGATCGCCGAGTGGCTGGACGGGCTGGGACTGTTCGACCGGCGCAGTCACGAGAAGTTCGTCCCGCCGCAGGTCTTCTCCCTTCCGAAGCGGCAGATCGCGCTGTTCCTGCGGCACCTGTGGGCGACGGGCGGGTCGATCCAGATCACGCCCGGTGGCCGCGGTGGCCGCATCTACTACGCGACAACGAGCCGTCGACTCGCGGACGACGTCGCCCGCCTGCTGCTGCGGTTCGGCCTGACCGCCCGGATCCGGGTCGCGCGCAAGGCGGGTTACCGGGACGGCTACCACGTGGACGTCTCCGGGTCCGCCGACCAGAAGGTGTTCCTCCGCCGGATCAACGCGCACGGCGAGCGGGGCCGGACGGGCCTCCGGTTGCTCTCGCTCCTGGAGGCCGTTCCCGCCAACACCAATCGCGACACGATCCCGCGCGAGGTCTGGGGGCATGTCCGTGAGGTGCTCCAGGAGTCAGGGATGACGCACCGGGAGTTCGCGGCGGCGATGGGCACGCAGTTCTGCGGGAGCACGTTGTGGAAGCGCTCTCCCAGCCGGGAGCGTCTGGGGCGCGTCGCCGAGGTGCTCGGCGACGCGGACCTGGAGATGCTGGCGACGAACGACGTGTACTGGGACGAGATCGTCTCGGTCGAGTCGGTCGGGGTGCAGGACGTCTTCGACGCGACGGTCGTGGGTCGGCACAACTTCATCGCCGATGGCGTCGTCGTGCACAACAGCCTCGAGCAGGATGCGGACATGGTCGTCCTCCTGCACCGCGAGGACGCGTACGAGAAGGAGTCACCCCGCGCCGGGGAGGCCGACCTGATCGTCGCCAAGCACCGAAACGGCCCGACCGACACCGTGACCGTCGCGTTCCAGGGGCACTACTCCCGGTTCGTCGACATGGCCCACACGTAGCGCAGCGCGCACCCGGTCCGCCAGCGCGGGATCGACGACGCTGTCGGGGTCGCGGATCGTCCCGAGGAGGTCGCGCACGCCGGTGAGCGCCGCTAGCAGGGGCGGACAGGTAGGGCAGGCGGCGAGGTGCTGTCGGAGCCGTTCGGCGGTGGCCGTGTCGACGTCGCCGTCGAGGTAGTCCGAGACTCGTCGTCGGGCGTCCCAGCAGCTCATCGGCACCTCTCGCGTCCTCTCCCGGCGCTCGTGGCCGGCCGCCAGGGCCGTCACCAGCATCATGCGACCTCGCCGCAGGCGCTGCTTGGCGGCTGGCAGGCCGATCCCCGCGAGGTCGGCGACCTCGCGCATCGTGAGGCCCTCCGCATCGTGGAGGACGACCGCCGCGCGGTAGATCGCCGGGAGGCGGACGAGTGCGTCTTCCAGCTCCACCCGCGTCTCCGCCGCGAGGACGACTTCGGCGGCATCGACGGTGTAGTCGTCGGTACGCCAGCGCTCCTCGACGTCAGCGACCGCGATCTCACGATCGCGGCGCGCGCGGTCGACGGCCAGGTTGTGGACCACCCGACGCATCCAGGAGTCGATCCGGCGTACCTCGGCGAGCTCGACCCGGTGCTCGTATGCCCGCACCACCGCCTCTTGGGCGAGATCCTGCGCGAGCGCGTCGTCCCGGGTGATGGAGCGGGCGAAGCGTACGAGCGCGGGCCAGTAGGCGAGCAGAACCTCACCGGCCGACTGGTCGTCGGGTGGCGGCCACGCGTGCTGCGTCACGCGTCGATTGTCGTCAGGCCCGCGGCTGCGCGGGGACTCGGCAGGTCGACACTCCGAAGACGCGGTAGAGCGGGCAGAATCCCACGGCGGCCGTGACGAGCATGATCGCCGCCACGACGACGAGGACCCAGGCCCAGACCGAGCCGAACCCGAGGGCGATCGCCCCGGCCACCGCCGCGATGGCGATGACGACGCGGATGACGCGGTCGACGTTGCTGGTGTTCGTGTTCATCGTGACCTCCACGAGTCGGTTGTCCGTCGCCGGGAAGACGCAGGGAGGACCGCAGGGGATACAACGACCGTGCTCAGCGCACCCTCAGGCCGTAGTTGCGAGTCTTTCGCAGGAGGGATTGCATTGCGACCCGGACAAGGGGAGCGGATGGCGGGACGGCTGGGGCGGCCACGATCGTGGTGGCGGGACCTCGCTCCCCGCGAGCGCGCCTCGTTGCTGGGCATGGCGGGCTTCGTCCTGGCCCTCAACGTCGTCGGCTGGGGGACGCTCCTGCTGATCGTCGCGCCCCAGCACTATCGCGTCTCCGGTAGCACGATCTTCGGGGTCGGCCTCGGCGTGACGGCGTTCACCCTGGGGATGCGGCACGCGTTCGACGCCGACCACATCGCCGCGATCGACAACACGACGCGCACGCTGATGGCTGACGGCCAACGTCCGATGTCGGTCGGCTTCTGGTTCTCCCTCGGGCACTCGTCTGTGGTGTTCGGCCTGTGCGTCCTGCTCACCGTCGGGATCCGGGCCCTGGCGGGACAGCTCGAGGACGACGCGTCGACGCTGCACCAGGTGACCGGGCTCGTCGGCACGGCCGTGTCGGGCGTGTTCTTGCTCACGATCGGGCTGCTCGTGCTCGCGGGCGGTGCTGCCGCGGTCGCCCTGCCCTGGTACGCGATCCTGACGCTGCCCGTGCTCTTCGCGGCGGGCATGTCGTTGCTGGACACCATCGACGGGTGCTTCATGAACGTGGCCTACGGGTGGGCGTTCTCCCGGCCGGTGCGCAAGGTCTACTACAACCTCACCGTCACGGCGCTCGGCGTGTTCGTCGCACTCGTGATCGGCGGAATCGAGATCGTCTCGATCGTCGACGACCGGCTGGGCATCGACGACGGCGCGCTCGCGTGGGTGGGGGCGCTGGACCTCAACGTCGTTGGATTCGTGATCGTCGGGGTGTTCGTCGTGACCTGGCTCGTCGCTCTCGCGGTCTGGCGGTTCGGCCGCATCGAGGAGCGCTGGAGCACCTAGGTCACGGCTCGCCGATGCGTAGCGCCCGGTGCACGCCGTCGACGACCTGTGTCGTCGCGACGTCGAGATCGAGCCCGATCTGGTCTCCCGCGTGCGCCAGGATCGACCCGAGGCCGTGCACGGACGTCCAGGCGATGAGCGGCGCCACGTCCCGCAACGCGGGGTCCAGCAGGCCGACCTCGACCAACGCGTCGACCGACGCGACGAGCGCGTCCATCGCCGACGGCGCGTCCGGGTGTTCGAGCGTGCCGGAGCAGGACGCGAACGCCGCGTCGAACAGTCCCGGCTCGTCGACGGCGAACCGCACGTACGCCGCGCCGAGCGCGCGGAACCGCTCGTCGGCCGCGCGACGCGGGTCACGACGGCGCGGCACCGCATCCGTGGCGGCCAGGAGCGCGCGTGCCAGCTCCTCGCGAGCGGCCTGGCTCACCGCGGTCCGCAACTGCTCGACGTCGGCGAAGTGCCGGTAGACCGCCGCCGGAGTGACGCCGAGCTCGCGGGCGAGCTCGCGGGCGTTGAGGGCCGCCATCCCTCCGGCACGGACGGTTGCGAGGCCGGTCGCCAGCAGGTCGGCCTTCAGGTTTCCACGGTGGTACGGACCGGAGCGCACGCCATATGTTGACACCGATCACATCCGTCCGCAACTATGTAAACACCGAATACATAGCGCCGACGGGCGCTCGATCACCGGAGCCGGACATGAGCAACATCGCCGTCATCGTGGGCAATCCCTTCGCCGGAAGCCTCGACCACGCTCTCGCCGACGCGTACGCGTCCGCCGCCCGCGCGGCCGGCGGAGATGTCCGTGTCGTCGACCTGGCGGCCACGGAGTTCGAACTCTCGCCACCAATGCGCGAGCACCTGCGGGTCGACGGGCCGGACGACGTCGACCGGCTCGGCATGCCCGTGGCCGACATGATCCGGACGATCGACTGGGCGGACCACGTCGTCTTCGTCTACCCCGTCTGGTGGGGTACCTTCCCCG
>JAFIHP010000026.1 GCA_017849335.1 Actinomycetales bacterium
ACGGGTCGGACGGCTGCGGGAGCGGCTGTTCGCCGGCATGGCCGCGCGGGGCATCCCCGCGCACGTCGCCGAGGACGTGTACGGCAAGCTCCTGGCCTTCGCCAGCTACGGCTTCCCGGAGTCGCACGCCTACTCGTTCGCCTACCTCGTGTACGCCAGCTCCTACCTCAAGCGGTACTTCCCGGCGCCGTTCACGACGGCGCTGCTGAACCATCAGCCGATGGGCTTCTACAACGCGCAGAGCCTGGTGGCCGACGCCCGTCGGCACGGGGTCACCGTGCGCGGTGTCGACATCAACCGCAGCGTGGTGACGGCGAGCCTGGAGGAGCCCGTACCGATGACGCTTCAGCACGAGCACGCCCCGCACGACGAGCAGCCCGCGATCCGGCTGGGGCTGTCGGCCGTGCGCACGCTCGGGGAGACGGTCGCCGAGACGATCGTCGCGCGCCGGGAGGAGGGCGGCGACTACGCCGACATCGAGGACCTCGTGCGCCGGGCCCACGTGCCGCTGCCGGGGCTGGAGGCGCTCGCGACCGCAGGCGCGTTCGGGTGCTTCGGGCTGCCCCGGCGGGAGGCCCTGTGGGCGGTCGGGGCGCTGGCCGGCGTCCGCGACGACCAGCTGCCCGGCACCACGCCGGGAGGGGCCCCGCCGCCGCTGCCGCCGATGTCCGCCGTCGAGCAGACGATCGCCGACCTGTGGTCGACGGGCACGTCACCGGACAGCCACCCGATGCAGCACGTGCGCGCGTACCTGGACGAGCAGCGGGCGACCCCGACCAGGGAGCTCGTCGGCATCGGTGACGGCCGGCGGGTGCTCGTCGGCGGCATCGTCACGCACCGGCAGGCTCCGCCGACCGCGGGCGGGGTGGTGTTCATGACGTTGGAGGACGAGACCGGGATGGCCAACGTCATGTGCGTGCCGCAGGTGTGGGCCCGGCACAAGAAGGTCGCGCTGGAGTGCTCCGCGCTGCTGATCGACGGGGTCGTCGAGCGGCAGGACGACGCGGTCAACGTGCGTGCGCACCGGATCCGGGCGCTGCTGGTGGGCGGCAGCAACCGCATCCGCAGCCGCAACTTCGGCTGACGGCGCTACCCCGCGTCGACCGTGAGGTTTCAGACCTCATTCGGGCGGATTGGGGCCTGAAACCTCACGGTCGGCGGACCTCAGGGCCTGCGTCGGCGCGGTAGGCGCTCGGGGTCAAGCCGAGCACGGTGCGGAAGTCGGCGGCCAGGTGCGCCTGGTCGGCGTAGCCGAGGTCCGCAGCGACCTGCGCGACGCTCACGGCCGGGTCCGATCTCAGCACGGCGGCGGCCTCCTGGAGGCGACGACGGCGGATCATCGACAAGGGTGGCAGGCCGACGTAGCGCCGCGCCAGCCGCTGGACCGTGCGCACCGAGATACCGAGCCGCTCGGCGACCTGCTCGACGCGCACGATGGACGCGTCGCCGTCGATCACGGCGGCCAGCTCGTTGGCGAGCAGCGCCTCGGCATCCGGGGCGGGGACGGTGTCGGACAGCCAGGCCGCGAACGCCTCGACCGCGGCGGCCCGGCGCCGGTCGTCGTCCACTCCGGTCGCGGTCATCGCTCGCGCGACGCGGGCGTGCAGATCCGCGGCGGACACCGGCTCGTAGGAGTCGCTCAGCCGGTTGGGGTCGCCGACGAGCCTCGGCACGGCGGCCGGATGCAGCAGGGCGCCGACCGCCCAGCCGCGACCGGTGAGGTCGCGCGTCGACCGCCGGGTGGTGGGACCGGCCACGCCGACACCGGTCTGCTCGACGACGAGGTTGCATGCGGGGAAGGGCAGCACCTGCTGACGGGAGACTCTGCCCGTGGGCAGGTCCCATTCCGGGATCCAGAACCAGCGCACGAGTGACGCGACGTCAGCCGGCGCCGGAAGCCGGTGCATCGACGGCAGCCGCACCGGGTAGAGCACGCCCCGGGTGTCGCCGTCCACGGTTCCTCCGCCTGTCGCGAATCTCCAAGCCCGGTCGTGCCGACGCGCCTAGCGTGCGACGTATGACGAAGACCGTAGCCGCGCACGGCGCGCACACCACACACGGAATCCCGAACGGCGTCACCAGTCTCACCCCGTTCCTCGTCGTCCCGCGTGCGGCGGACGCCATCGAGTTCTACCGCGACGTGTTCGGCGCGCGGGTCGTCGACGTGACGGAGATGGGTGGCCTGGTCGCGCACGCCGTCCTCGACTTCGGGCACGGATACCTGCAGCTGGGCGAGCCGAACCCGGCGTACGGCCTCGTACCGCCGCCGGACGGCGACGACGACTGCTACTCGATCGGCCTGTACTGCGCGGACGTCGACGGCCTGGTCGCCCGGGCCGAGGAAGCCGGTGCCACGATCCGGGAGCCGGTCACGACGTTCGTGTCGGGCGACCGGTTCGCCAGCATCCGCGATCCGTTCGGCGTGCGCTGGTCGGTCATGACGCGGGTCGAGGACCTGTCGGAGGAGGAGTCCGCCCGCCGGGTCGCCGAATGGGCGGCGGCCCAGGGCTAGAAGCCGGGGCGCAGGTTGTCGAACGACCGGACGGCGTGCTCGTTGCCGGTCACCTCGACGTTGACGGCGCGACGCCCGGAGACCCGTAGGAGCAGCTCGAGCGCCGGTCCCGCGACGGTCACCATCGGCGGCTCCGCCCGGACGACGCATCGCCCGCCGTCACCGTCGGTGCGCAGGAGCGTGATGCCGACGGGGCTTCGGCGCAGGGTCAGCCGCGCGGTCTGCCGAGCGCGGTCCCACAGGGCGTCGGCGTAGTCCTCGGGCAGGTCGCGCTCGACCCACCCGGGCTGACCACGGCGGACGTCCTCGCGGTGCACCGCGAACTCGACGAGGTTCGCCCGCTCGTCGACGCCGGGCAGGGAGAACGGCGACAGGCGCGGCGGGCCGTTGCGGACCGCGTCGACGAGGTCCGCGTAGGGCCATGCGGCGATCTGCTCCTGGACGTGATGCGTCCAGCCCGCGGCCGGTCCGACGAGGATGCCGATCGCGGCGTCGGGGCGCGCCTCGCGCAGACGCAGATGCGCGGCGAGATCACGAGCCGTCCAACCGTCGCACAGCGTCGGCGCGTCCGGACCGACCGCCAGGAGGTCGTCGGCGATGCCCTGCCGTTCCGCCCGCACCCACTCCGCTGCGCTCATGTCCCGATCATCGACCACGGCGGGAGTCGGCAGTCGCCCGGCCCACGGCACAATGGCCCCATGCCGCCGGAGCCCGACCAGATCGACGCGCTGCTCGCCCGCGTCCGCTTCACCGACGACGGCCTCGTGCCGGCGATCGCCCAGCAGCACGACAGCGGCGAGGTGCTCATGATGGCGTGGATGACGGGCGACACCCTGCGAGAGACGCTGACCACTGGTCGCGCCGTCTACTTCAGCCGAAGTCGCGGCGAGCGCTGGGCCAAGGGAGACACCTCCGGGCACACCCAGCAGGTCCGCGAGGTACGCCTGGACTGCGACGCGGACACCGTCCTGCTGCTCGTCGACCAGGTCGGCGGCGCCTGCCACACCGGTGACCGCACCTGCTTCGACGCCGACGTCACCGTGGTGTCCGCATGAGCGCCGCCGACTTCTCCGGGCGGGCGACGCCGGACCTGGAGGAGTTCCGTCGGCTGGCCGCCGGTCGGCGCGTCATCCCGGTCACCCGCCGGCTGCTCGCCGACGGGCTCACGCCCGTCGGGCTGTTCGAGGCCCTGGCCGGCGACCGTGCCGGCACCTTCCTGCTGGAGTCCGCCGAGCAGGGCACGTGGTCGCGGTACTCGTTCGTCGGCGTGCGGTGCGCGGCGATGCTCACCGAGCGTGACGGTTCCGCCGCCTGGCTGGGCCGGGCTCCGCGCGGGGTGCCGAGCGGCGGGCGCGCGGTCGACGCGCTGCGCGACACGGTGGACCTCCTGCACAGCGAGCCGCTGCCGGGCCTGCCGAGCCTGACCGGGGGACTGGTCGGCTACCTCACGTACGACGCGGTCCGCTCGTGGGAGAAGGTCCCGGACGACAACCCGGACCCGCTGGGGCTGCCCGAGCTGGGCCTGCTGCTGGCGACCGACCTCGCCGTGCTCGATCACGCCGACGGGTCGGTCCTGCTCGTGGCGAACGCGATCAACTACGACGCGACCGACGACAACATCGACGCCGCCTGGAACGACGCCGTCGCCCGGCTCGACGTCATGCAAGGACAGCTGGCAGTCCCGCGGCCGCCGGCCGTGTCGACCTACGACTCCGGGGTCACGCCGGACGTGACGTCCTGGACGGCGCGCGAGGACTACCTGGCGCTCGTCGAGCGCGCGAAGGAGTACATCCGGGCGGGCGACGCGTTCCAGATCGTCGGGTCGCAGCGGTTCTCGACCCCGTGCCCGGCGCCCGCGCTCGACGTGTACCGCGTGCTGCGCACGATCAACCCGAGCCCGTACATGTACCTGATCCGCGTGCCGGTCGACGACGGCAACGCTCCCGACGACGCCCGAGGCGCCTTGTCGGAGCAGACCGCGTTCGAGATCGTCGGCTCGTCGCCGGAGGCCCTCGTCCGCGTCACCGACGGCCACTGCGTGATGCACCCCATTGCCGGGAGCCGACCCCGCGGCGAGACGCCGGAGGCGGACGCGGCGTACGCCGAGGAACTGAGCAAGGACATCAAGGAACGCGCCGAGCACCTCATGCTGGTGGACCTCGCCCGCAACGACCTCGGCCGCGTGTGCGCACCGGGATCCGTCGGGGTCGTCGACTTCATGAGCGTCGAGCGCTACTCCCACATCATGCACATGGTCTCGACGGTGACCGGCACCATCGCGGAGGGGCGGACGGCGTACGACGTGCTCGCCTCGACGTTCCCTGCCGGAACGCTCTCGGGTGCGCCGAAGCCCCGCGCGATGGCGATCATCGACGAGCTCGAGCCGCTGCGCCGTGGGCTGTACGGCGGATGCGTGGGGTACATCGACTTCGCGGGCAACCTCGACGCGGCCATCGCGATCCGCACCGGCCTGATCAAGGACGGAACCGCGTACGTTCAGGCGGGCGCCGGGCTGGTCGCGGACTCCGTCCCCGAGACCGAGCACGCCGAGTGCGTCAACAAGGCCGCTGCCGTGCTGCGCGCCGTGGCCGCGGCCGCGACGCTGCGTCCTGCCGCGGAGCCGGGCCAGTCTTCGTGAGCGAGCGCCGTGCGTACGCGACGGCACTGGTCGCCCTGGCGGTCGGCGGCATCGGGCTGGTCGTGGCCTACGGCCTGACCTGGGCGACGGCGCAGGTCCCGCTGCTCGCCGGCGCCGACGGCGTCGGACGGCAGGCGGAGATCGCCGGTCGCGAGCTCGTGCCGGCCGGTGCCGCGGGCGGGTGGCTGGCGCTGGCAGCGGTCGCGGGGGTCCTCGCGACCCGCGGCGTCGGCCGTCGGGTGGTGGCCGTCGTCGCCCTCCTCGCGGGGATCGCCGGCGCCGGGGGAGCCGTGCTGTTCGCGGCACGGTCCACCGCGATGGTCACGTCCGTCGATCCGGGCGCGATCTCGGTCGCCACGACGCCCGCCTGGCTGCTCGCCGTGGCCAGTGGCGCCCTGGCGATCGCCGCGGCGGGCTGGACGTTCGCCCGCGGCACGACCTGGCCCGTACTGTCGGCACGGTACGAGCGGCGGCCCGAGCGCCGTGACGTGTCGGCCTGGCAGGCCCAGGACCTCGGCCAGGACCCGACCGAGGAGTCCGACGGATCGGACCGGCCCGGTCTGGTTGAATGACGCCATGTCGAACCCGCCCGCCGCAGTCCCGCACGAGAGCCACGGGAACACCCCGGCCGCGTGGACGACCGTCACGATCGTGATGGTCGCGTTCTTCCTCGGCACGCTCGCCGTCGTGATCGCCAACTGGCCGCTGTTCTGGGTGTCCGTCGGGCTCCTGGTCGTGGCGGTCATCGTCGGGAAGGTCATGGCGATGGCGGGCCTGGGCAAGAAGCCCGTCGAGCCCGCCGCCCTTACCGGATCCTGACCCGACTCTGACACCGGTCGGACCGCTCCTGGTCCGATCGGCGCAGCCGCTCTGACAGGCTTGGCGCATGAGCGCCGAGAACACCCGTGGGCTCGTCCTGGTCGTGGAGGACGAGCGGTCGATCTCCGACCTGCTCCGGCTCTACATCTCCCGTGAGGGATTCGGCGTCCATGTCGAGTCCGACGGCCGGTCCGCCCTGGCGGCGGCGCGATCGATGCGACCGGTCGCGATCGTCCTGGACGTGGGCCTGCCCGAGCTCGACGGCACCGAGGTCTGCCGCCAGCTGCGCGCCGACGGCGACTGGGTCCCGATCCTGTTCTGCACCGCCCGTGACGACGAGGTCGACCGCGTGCTGGGCCTGGAGCTCGGCGCCGACGACTACATCACCAAGCCCTTCAGCCCGCGCGAGGTCGTGGCGCGGGTCAAGTCCGTGGTCCGGCGTTCGGCGCTCATCCCGGCCGACCAGGCGCCGCTGACGATGGGCGGGGTCCAGGTCGACCTGGTGACGCGTCGGGTCGCGGTGGGCGGCCGCCCCGTCTCGCTGACGGCGACGGAGTTCGACCTGCTCGCCTACCTCATGCAGCATCCGGCCCGCGTGTTCACGCGCGAGCAGCTCCTGTCCGAGGTCTGGGGCTACGCCGCCTACGTCGGCACCCGAACCGTCGACGTGCACGTCGCCCAGGTGCGGGCGAAGCTCGGCGACGCCAGCCCGATCCGTACCGTCCGGGGCGTCGGGTACTCGGCGGAGGAGCCCGGTCCGGCATGACCGCGTCCACCACGGCGCACCCGGACGCGGGGCGCATGAGCATCGTCACGCGCACGGTGCTCATGACCGCCGCGATCGCGGTCCTCGCCGTGCTCGTCGCCGGCCTCGTGTCGTACCCCCTGGTGCGCTCGGCCGCCGAAAGCCAGACCCGCGCGGACCTGTCGCGGCTGGCCGATCTCACCAAGTCGGCTCTCGACGAGGGCGGCGGTGACGCGGACACCCCGTTGCCGCGCTCGCTGATCGCGGCTCTGCAGGCGGAGGAGATCACCGGCTACCTCGCCGGTCCGGCCGCGACGGACGGACCCCCCGGCATGGCGTCGGACGCGCTGGCGAAGGTCCTGGGCGGCCAGTCGGTGTCCACCGAGGGCATGACGGACGACGGCGGGATGCTGATCGAGGCCCGGCCCCTCGCCTCCGGGGGCGCGGTGATCCTCGAGCAGCCCTTCACCGTCGTCGGCGTCGAAGCGGTCGACGCGGTCCGCCGGATCTCGGTCGCGTTGTTCCTCGGCCTGCTGATCGCCGTCCCCGTCGGCTACTGGGCCGCGGTCCGGCTGACGAGGCCGTTGCGCGCCGCACGCGACGCGGCGAACGAGATGGCGGCCGGCTCCCGCAGCGTGACCCTCCAGCCCGAGGGCCCGGTCGAGATCGCCGACATCGCTGACGCACTGAACCGGCTCAACGCCGCGCTCGTCGTCTCGGAGGGCCGCCAGCGCGAGTTCTTGCTGTCGGTCTCCCACGAGCTGCGCACCCCGTTGACCGCTGTGAAGGGGTACGCGGAGGCGCTCGCCGACGGCGTGATCGACGGCGAGGACGTGCCGCGGACCGGCGCCACGGTGGCCGCCGAGGCGACGCGCCTGGACCGGCTGGTGACCGACCTGCTCGATCTCGCCCGCCTGGGAGCCGTCGACTTCCACATCGAGCCCGTCGAGGTCGACCTCGCCGACCTCGTCGAGGACGCCGGACTGGTCTGGCGCGACCGGTGCGAGCACGAGGGCGTCCGCTTCACGCTCGAGCTGCTGCAGGGCGAGCTGACCGCACGGACGGATCCGATCCGGGTCCGGCAGGTGATCGACAACCTCGCGGAGAACGCCCTGCGGGTGTCCCCGCCCGGGTCGGTGATCGTGCTCGGCCTGCGTGCCGAGCCCAGCTGGGCGGTCGTCGAGGTCCGGGACTCCGGGCCCGGGCTCACCGGTTCGGACATCGCGGACGCGTTCGAGCCAGGCGTCCTGCACGAGCGCTACCGCGGCGTCCGACCGGTCGGCACCGGACTGGGTCTGGCGCTCGTGGGCCGGCTCGCCCAGGGTCTGGGCGGATACGCGGAGGCTGGCCAGGCGGCCGAGGGCGGGGCTCGTTTCACGGTGCGACTGCCCCTGTCGGCGGCGGCCGAGCGCGTATCGTCGGCGCATGACGTCTGAGTCGACCCTGACGGCGGTGCCGTCCGCGAACGACCCGGACGCGGTCCTCGTGGCCGAGCGGGTCGACGACCGACCACGCGCCCGTCGCCTCCTGGCCCCCCTGGCGACGCTCGCGGGCACCGCCGCGGCCGTCGGCTACCTCGCGGCGGTCGACCCCAACAGTCCCGGTCACTACCCCGTGTGCCCCCTGAAGGCGCTGACCGGCTACGACTGCCCGGGCTGCGGGATGCTCCGCGCGACGCACGACCTCGCGCACGGCAACATCGCCGGCGCCCTCGATCACAACGTGCTGATGGTCGTGCTCGTCCCGCTCGCCGCGGTGCTCTGGGCGCGCTGGGTCCGGCGTGCGTGGACGGGCGTCACGCCGGCCACCACACGTGCGCAGTTCCGGCGACGCAATGCGTTGATGCTCGCCGGACTCGTGCTGATCCTGGTCTTCGGTGTCGTCCGCAACGTCGTGCCGTACCTGGGGTCCGGCATCGGATAGCAGCCGCGCAGTACGCGGTCGCTACCCTGTGCGGGTGAGCGTTCTCGACGACATCGTCGCCGGCGTCCGTATCGATGTCGAGGCCCGGATGGCGGCCGTCCCGCTCGGCGAGCTGAAGGCGAAGGCTGCGACCGTGCGCCCGGCGCGCGACGTGGCCGCCTGCTTGTCCGACGACGACGTCGCCGTCATCGCCGAGGTCAAGCGCGCGAGCCCCAGCCGGGGCCAGCTGGCCGAGATCGCCGACCCCGCCGCGCTCGCCGTCGAGTACGAGGCCGGGGGAGCGCACTGCATCAGCGTGCTGACCGAGCAGCGTCGGTTCGGCGGTTCGCTCGCTGACCTCGCCGCGGTTCGCGCCGCCGTCGACATCCCGGTGCTCCGCAAGGACTTCATCGTCACGAGCTACCAGCTGTGGGAGGCGAAGGCGTACGGAGCGGACATGATCCTGCTCATCGTCGCCGCGCTCGACCAGCCCGCCCTGGAGAGCCTGGTCGAGCGGACGCACAGCCTCGGTCTCACGGCGCTCGTCGAGGTGCACGACGAGGA
Source organism: Actinomycetales bacterium (assembly GCA_017849335.1). GTDB lineage: Bacteria > Actinomycetota > Actinomycetes > S36-B12 > S36-B12 > UBA10649. The sequence continues at coordinate 9,181 of JAFIHP010000026.1, forward strand.
GGAGATCGACCGCGCGGTCGACGCCGGAGCGCGCGTCGTCGGCGTCAATGCCCGCGACCTGCGCACCCTGGAGGTCGACCGCACCGTGTTCGCCCGGGTCGCCGATCGCATCCCCGACCCCTGCGTGAAGGTCGCGGAGTCCGGCGTGCGCGAGCCGCGCGACCTGATCACGTACGCCGAGCAGGGCGCCGACGCCGTCCTGGTCGGCGAGCACCTGGTGACCGGGAAGGACCCCCGGACGGCCGTGCACGACCTCGTCACCGCCGGGGCGCACCCCGCCCTGCGCCACGGGCGGGGATGACGTGACCACGACCGAGGCCGAGGCCGACCAGAACGGGCACTTCGGGCCGTACGGCGGACGGTTCGTCCCGGAGGCGCTCACGGCCGCGCTCGACGAGCTCGACGCGGCATTCCACGCCGCGCTGGCCGACCCGGCGTTCGCCGCCGAGCTCACGCGCCTGGAGCGCGAGTACACCGGCCGACCCAGCCCGCTGACTCCCGTTCCGCGCTTCGCCGCGGAGTGCGGCGGGGCCACGGTCTACCTCAAGCGCGAGGACCTGAACCACACGGGGTCCCACAAGATCAACAACGTGCTCGGCCAGGCGCTCCTGACGGTGCGCATGGGCAAGCAGCGCGTGATCGCCGAGACCGGAGCGGGCCAGCACGGCGTCGCGACAGCCACGGCGGCGGCGCTCATGGGCCTGGAGTGCACCGTCTACATGGGCCTGGAGGACACCCGTCGCCAGGCGCTCAACGTGGCCCGCATGAGGCTCCTGGGCGCCGAGGTCGTGCCGGTCACCGCGGGCAGCCAGACCCTCAAGGACGCCATCAACGAGGCGATGCGCGACTGGGTCACGACGGTCGACCGCACGCACTACGTCCTCGGCACGGTCACCGGTCCGGCGCCGTTCCCGACGATGGTGCGCCACTTCCACGAGGTCATCGGTCGCGAGGCGCGCGAGCAGGTCCTGGCCGCCGAGGGCCGGCTCCCCGACGCGGTCGTGGCGTGCGTGGGCGGCGGGTCCAACGCGATGGGGCTGTTCAGCGGGTTCCTCGACGACACCGACGTCCAGCTGCGCGGCTACGAGGCCGGCGGCGAGGGCATCGAGACGGGCCGGCATGCCTCCCGGTTCGGCGCGGGGAGTCCCGGCGTCCTGCACGGCGCACGCACCTACGTCATGCAGGACGAGTGGGGCCAGACGCTTCCGTCGCACTCGGTGTCCGCCGGCTTGGACTATCCCGGTGTCGGGCCAGAGCACGCCTGGCTGCACGACACCGGTCGCGCCGTCTACGAGCCGGTGAACGACGACGAGGCGATGGCTGCGTTCGCCGTGCTGTGCCGC
>JAFIHP010000219.1 GCA_017849335.1 Actinomycetales bacterium
CGCCCGGCCAGGTCGCGGCGAGCCATTCGGCGAGCGGCGCATTGTGTGTCGGGACGTCTTCGGCGTACTGGATCCGCTCGACAATCAGCTCGTCGGCAATCAGCCGCAGGACCGTGCGCAGATCCGGGACGTCGCGCGCGACGGCCAAGTCGATCCGCCAGGCGTGCGCGGGCACCGGAAAGCCCGCGTCGACGACCATGAGCGTGTCGCCATGGCCCATAGACGCGATCGCGTGGGCGAGATCGGCGTTGAGAATGCCGGAACGTCTCATCGGGCAGGGCTTCCTTCCATCAGTGACGTGACTTCGGCGAGCCGGGGCAGCGACGGGACGACCTCGGCTCGGGACACGCTCAGGCTCGCAGCGGCCACGGCGAATCGGGCCGCGTCGACAGTCGATACGCCCATCGCCAGCTGGGAGGCGTACGCCCCGTTGAATGTGTCACCGGCGCCGGTGGAGTCGACCGCTTCCACGTGTGGTGCTGGGATCCGCACCAGACCCGACGACGTGCGTAGTAGCACACCTTCCTCGCCGAGGGTCAAGACGACGGTCCCGATCCCGTTGAAACACTCGGCGCGGACGACCTCGTCGGGATCGGTCTGCTCGGGCAGCTGTGCAAGCCGCAGTGCCTCTGTGCGGTTCGGTGTGAGGTGATCGACGAGTCCCAGCATCTCGTCGGGCAGGGGTCCATCAGGTGCTGGCGCGGGGTTGAGGATCGTGATCACGCCCGCATCGCGCCCCGCCCTCAACGCGGCGAATGCAACGTCGACCGGGATCTCGAGGCTGACGAGAAGCGCATCGGCTTCGGAAAGGAGCCGCTGGAAGTCGCCAAGGTCGCGCGGAGTCATCTCGTCGAGCACGCCTGGAACGATCGCAATGCGGTTCTCGCCCGTAGCGTCGACCAGGATGACGCCCACCATCGTGGTGCCGTCCAAGATCCGCACTCCCTCGTGACCGACCGACTCCGCGGCCCACAACTCCCTGGCCTGCCTTCCGTGTTCGTCCGACCCGACGGCGCTTACGAGTTCGACCGAGGCTCCGAGCCGCGCCGCCGCGATCGCCTGGTTCGACCCCTTGCCGCCCGGGCCTGCCGAGAACGCATGTCCGACAACCGTCTCGCCCGCTGCGGGCACGCGATCGAGAGCCACAGTCAGGCCGACGCCGTAGCTGCCAACCACCACCACAGAACTCATCGTATTTGTCCTTAGATGTTCAGTACCTTCGCGGAGACTAGCGGCGCGAGCACACCCACCGCAAGACCTCTTCTCGACAGGACCGCCTGCCGACCTACCGACCCTCGCCGTCAAATAGCCCATGGCACATAACGAATCTGCAACATCGCGCGGTCGGTTGATAGTAAGGACAGGCAGTCGAGCAGGTCGCGTCAGAAGTCTCGGAAATCGCTTGACGCTCCAAAATATGTACACGATCATTCACACACACATCGGCCCGGACATGGCCACCTCGATCACCCGAAAGGCAGACCAATGCGACCCGAACGCAAGAAGCAGCTCTATGCCGCGGTAGCCACGATCGGCTCGGCCGTCATCCTCGTCAGTGGCTGCAGCTCGTCGAGCGATGCCACATCGTCGACCTCGGCCGAGCCTGCCCCCTCGGCCACGGCCGGGAGCTCCCCCGCCGCAGGCGCGCCCGAGAGCAGCGCTCCCGCAAGCTCGGCCACGACGAACAGCGCCTTGGAGGGCTTCACCCTCGCTCCCTACATCGCGGACCACGTCGCGAATGGGGACAAGCTGAACTTCGTCTACATCACGAACGACCTATCGAGCTCGTACACGGCCGCGCAGAAGGCAGGCGTCGACAAGGCGGTCGCCGAGCTCGGCATCGACGCCGAGCTCCAGGGCCCGCCAACGGGAGCCGCCCAGGACCAGGTCTCGCTGATCCAGACCCTCGTGGCGCAGAAGAAGGTTGACGGGATCGTCGTCGCCGCGGTCAACGTCGATTCGCTGAAGCCGGTGATCCAGGAGGCATACGACGCCGGAATCCCCCTGATCTCGGCGTTCACCGACCAGCCGAACTCCAAGCAGCTGGCCTTTATCGGAGCCGACAACAAGGCGTTTGGCAAGTACGTCGGCGAGATGCTCGCGAAGGAGCTCGAGGGCAAGACCGGCGAGGTCGTGCCGGTTTCCGTCGACACCGCAGCCGGTTGGTCGACGGCCCGAATGGACGGCCTCAAGGAGGGTCTCGCTTCCAACGCAGGCTTGGAGTTCCTGGAGCCGACGAACACCGGCATCGAACCGGGCCAGATGTACAACGCGATCCAGAACGCGATGACCGCGCACCCTGATGCGTTGGCGATCGCCTCCGTCGACTGCTGCAGTGTCGATGGCGCTGCCAAGTGGGCGGCGACCAACGGCAAGTCCGGGAAGGTCGTGGTGGTCGGCACCGATGCACTTCAGCAGACCCTGGACTACATCAAGGATGGCACTGTCGCCTTCTCCGTGAGCCAGGACCCCGTCGGACAGGTCTACACGGCGATCTCGCAGCTGAAGGACTTCGTTGCCGACGGCGTCGCCCCGAAGACCACGATCATGCCGCCGCTCCTGATCACCAAGGCCAACGCCTCTACCGTGACGCCTGAGGGCTGATGACCTCGACCGCATCGGCGCAGAGCCCGCTCGCCGTCACAGTGAGCGGGCTCTGCAAGCGCTTCCCCGGGGTCACGGCGCTCGATGACGTGAGCCTCGACTTCGCAACCGGACGAATCACCGCCGTCCTGGGTGAGAACGGAGCGGGCAAGTCCACGCTCATGTCGATCCTTGCGGGCCTTCAGAAGCCCGACGAAGGTGTGGTCCACGTCGGAGGGCGACCCGTCGACCGATTCTCCGCCACGGCCCTGCTCCACGACCACGGCGTAGCGCTCGTTCCGCAGGAGATTGCCCTCGCCGCCGAGCGATCCGTCGCCGAGAACATCCTCATGGGTCAGGAACCCGGGGTCCTGCCATCGCGGCGACGCATGGTGGGTCGTGCCACGTCGCTGCTCGACGAGGTCGGGTCGACGATCGACCCCCGCCAGCGCGCCGGTGCCTTGTCGACCGCCGACCAGCAGCTGCTGCTCATTGTGCGGGCGATCGCCCGGGACTGTCGGGTACTGATCCTCGACGAGCCGACGACCTCGCTTACCGGACAGGAAGTCGCAAGCCTCTTCACACTCTTGCGGCGGCTGCGCGACGCAGGCACGGCCGTCATCTACGTCTCCCACCGATTGCCGGAGATCTTCGAGATCTGCGAAGACATCCACGTTCTACGTGACGGTCGCCACGTCGCTTCGTTCGGGACAGCACAGGTGACCCCCCAACAGCTCGTGGCAGCCATGGTGGGACGCGAGGTCGCGGAGCGCCCATACGACCGGCGGGCAGAGGGTCGGTCGGTCCTCAGCCTCCGCGGACTCACCTCCGCGGCGTTCGCCGATGTCGATCTGGATGTCCGGGCGGGCGAGGTGGTGGGTGTCGCCGGGCTCCCCGACTCGGGGAGGAGCGAACTCCTCGCGGCGATCTTCGGCGCCGTGCCCTCACGTGGCAGCATCCACCTCGACGGCGAGAAGGTGACCTTGAGGTCGCCTCGTGATGCGATCAAGTGCGGCATCGGCTACGTGCCGGCCGAGAGACGTGCCCAGGCCATCTTCCCGGACATGTCTGTAGGCCGGAACGCCGTGGTTCTCGATGTCGAGGACCTGTCGTGGTTCGGCATGGTGCCGCCTCGGCGGCTTCGTGCCCTCGCCGACGAGCGGATCCGCGCGAACGACGTGCGCGGCAGCATCGCTGGCTCGATCACCGGGCTCTCCGGTGGGAACCAACAGAAGGTAATCATCGGACGCTGGCTGGCACGCAAACCCAAGCTCCTACTGCTCGACGACCCGACGCGCGGCGTTGACGTGGGTGCCAAGGAAGAGATCCACGACAGGATCGACGGCGCTGCCCGCCAGGGCGCTGCGGTCCTCATGTCCTCCAGCGACCTGCCCGAGCTCCTTCGCACCTGTGACCGCATCGTGGTGCTCTCTCAGGGCCGGGTGGCCGGCACGGAGCTGGCCATCGACGCAACCGAAGAGTCCATCATGCGTCTCGCCACCCGCGACGTAGCCCCATCAGCCAGCCGACCCGAAGGCAAATAGATGTCAACGACCCTCAGCCCCCGAGCGCCGCGCGACATAGCACGGCCCACGAACGGCCAGCCGCTCAAGAAGCTGCTGTACCAGCGAGAGCTGGGGGTGATCCTTGCCCTCGCAGCGCTTTGCCTCTTCGGCGTCTTCGGCACGGACGGCTTCCGCTCCACCGACAACCTCTTGAACGTCGGCCAGCAGGCCTCACTCATCGGAATCATGGCTGTCGGTGCCACCTTCGTCATCATCACCGGAGAGATAGACCTGAGCGTCGGGTCGATCTACGCGCTCGCCAGCATGTGCGTCGGCCTCATGTTGCAGGCGGGAGCAAACTGGATCGTCGCCCTGCTCCTTGGTGTGGCCGTCGGCGCCGCAGCGGGGCTGGTCAACGGGCTGCTAACCGTCTTCCTCCGTCTGCCGAGCTTCATCGTGACACTTGGCACGCTGAGCATCTTCCGAGGCCTGGCACTCCTGATCACGAACGCTGCGCCGATCAGCCTCAACGACTCCGACCCGAACGTCGCGGCCTTCTCCTACCTCGGAACCGGCCGCGTGCTCGGCATTCCCATGCAGCTGGTCATCATGGTCATGGTCTTCATCGTCGGAGGATTCGCCCTCCGCTTCACTCGGTTCGGCTTCCACGTGTACGCGGTCGGCGGCAGTCGCGAGGCTGCGCGTCTCTGCGGGATCGCGACGGGTCGCGTCCGGATCGCGTCCTTCGTGATCCAGGGCTCGCTGGCCGCACTCGCGGGGATCGTCGGCCTCGCCTTCCTCCTCTACGCCCAGGGGACTACCGGAGTCGGGCTTGAACTCCTCGTGATCACCGCAGTCATCATCGGAGGAGCCGCGCTGTTCGGAGGCTCCGGCACGATGCTCGGCACCCTCGTCGGCGTCCTGCTGATCGCCACGCTCCAGAACGTCTTGATCCTGGCCGGAGTCTCGGCGTTCTGGCAGACCATCGTCATCGGCGTGGTGATCATCGCTGCCGTCGCACTCGACACTTGGGTCCGACGACGGCAGTAGGGCACGCGCAGGCGAACGCGACCCGGAACGGGAGTTCGTCGATCCCCTTACCTTCGGAAGGTTGAACCGGAACTCGACGACGGCGGACCTCAGTTCAACCTCTGGGTCTATGCCACAGGTCCAGCTCTTTCGGCTCCGACTCGGCCGCGATCGTTAGGGGTTCCACCGACTACAACGCGGGAGCGCCTTCCGTCGCGCGTCTCGACCCCGTACGGCAGCGACGCTGTCCCGGTGCGGCTGACGGTCGTCATGCCCGCGCTGGTCCACCGACAGGTCCACACTGCGGCTCATGAACTTGGTCCGCGATGGTCCACGGGGCCGATGAGCCCGACGGCGCGCGGGTCGTTCCGCGTCGGCCTGGTCATGGCTTGCCTGGTGTTTCTGGCCATCGTCGGCTGGCTCGTCTGGCCGCGCGCGGAGGATTTCAGCTCGGAGGACCGATTGAAGGTTCGGCAGGCGGCTGCAGAACTGGCTGCAAAGGTAGGCGCACCAGTGCAAGGCGTCAGCTTCGTCCCGGTGCACAACTGGCTAGCCCGGACTAGGCGAATGCGGTGATCGAGTTCCGATCCACCGATGGACCCTTCACACCGGCGGAACTCGCCGCAGCGAAGAAGGCCGTGGTGGCGTTTGGCTGGGCCGTAGACGGCGACTGCCCTGACGAGAACAGATCCACCGTGAGCGGCCGATGTGCGCAAGAGCCGGTAGCCGGTGTCAACGCGTCAGGAAACCTGCTTCGGGTGGTCTTCGCCTACGGCTACCGAGTACCTGCCGTCGCCCCTCCGTAGAGACCGCCGGGCCAGCGCGATTCCACCGGTCACTCTCCACCGCGAACCCCGTGCACCGTGGCTGAAAGACCAAGCTAGTGCGCGCCCTTGCTTCAGACGTTGAAGCGGAACTCGACCACGTCGCCGTCGGCCATCACGTAGTCCTTGCCCTCCATGCGGACGCGGCCCTTCGCCTTGGCCTCGGCCATGGACCCGGCCGCGACGAGGTCGTCGAACGACACGACCTCCGCCTTGATGAAGCCCTTCTGGAAGTCCGTGTGAATGACGCCGGCGGCCTCTGGCGCGGTCGCCCCGCGCGGGATCGTCCACGCGCGCGACTCCTTCGGGCCGGCCGTCAGGTAGGTCTGCAGACCGAGGGTGTCGAAGCCGACCCGGGCGAGCGCGTTCAGGCCGCTCTCGTCCTGGCCGACCGACTGCAGCAGCTCCAACGCCTCGTCCTCGTCGAGCTCGACCAGCTCGGCCTCGAGCTTGGCGTCGAGGAACACCGCCTCCGCCGGGGCGACGAGATCGCGCATGCGCTGTTTGAACGCCTCGTCGGCCAGCTCCGCCTCGTCGACGTTCAATACGTACAGGAACGGCTTCGCGGTCAGCAGGAAGAGCTCGCGCAGCGGAGCCGGGTCGAGGCCGGACGCGAAGATGGTCGTCCCGCCGTCGAGGACCTCCTGGGCCTTAAGTGCAGCATCGAGCTGAGGCTGCTTCGACTTGTCGTTGCGGGCCTCCTTCTGCAGGCGCGGGATCGCCTTTTCCAGCGTCTGCATGTCGGCGAGGCTCAGCTCGGTGTTGATCGTCTCCATGTCCTCCTCGGGCGACACCCGGCCCTCGACATGGACGACGTCGTCGTCGGTGAACGCGCGCAGCACC
>JAFIHP010000027.1 GCA_017849335.1 Actinomycetales bacterium
GGCCGGTCATCTCGGCGTTCATCCTGATCATCGGCTTCACGATGTCGGAGCTGGTGTCGGCGTACCCGACCTCGGGCGGCATCTACTGGTGGGCCTCCAAGCTCGGCGGCCCCAAGGCGGGCTACTACACGGGGTGGCTGAACCTCATCGGCCTCCTGGCCGTCATCGCCTCGGTCGCGTACGGCTGCGCCACGTTCCTCGACCTCGCCTTCAGCAGCCTCAGCGAGTCCTGGGCGGCGGGGTACTCGCTCGAGCGCGTCTTCGTGATCTTCATCGTCGTGCTCGTCCTGGTCGCCGTGCTCAACATCTTCAGCGGCCACCTCATGGCGATCCTGAACAACGTGTCCGTGTGGTGGCACGTCTTCGGGGCCGCGCTCATCGTCCTGATCCTGATCTTCCTGCCCGACAGTCACATGTCGGTCAAGGACGTGTTCTCCATGCGCGTCAACAACTCCGGCGGCCTGAACATGGGCAGTGTCGACGGGCTCGGGTTCTTCTTCATCGTGCTCCCGCTCGGCTTCCTGCTGACGCAGTACACGATCACCGGGTTCGACGCGTCGGCCCATCTGTCCGAGGAGACCCAGGGCGCTGCCGACGGCGCGGCCAAGGGCATCTGGCGGTCGATCTTCTACTCGGCGATCGGCGGCTGGATCCTGTTGCTGGCGTTCCTCTTCGCGGTGCAGGACCCGGATGGCGTGACGGCGGGAGGCGGCGGCGTCGCCGTGATCTTCCAGCAAGCCCTCGATCCGAAGGTCGCCGGCTTCGTCCTGCTCATCTCGGCGATCGGGCAGTTCTTCTGCTCGATGGCCTGCATGACGAGCACGTCGCGCATGACGTACGCCTTCAGCCGTGACGGTGCGGTGCCGGGCGCTCGTCACTGGGCCAAGCTCAGCAAGTCCAAGGTGCCGGCGAACGCCGTGCTGCTGGCCGCGGTCGTCGCCGTGATCATCACGCTGCCGGCGCTGGTGAAGGTCAACATCGGCACGGACGAGGCGCCGATCATCGTGCCGACCGCGTTCTACGCGGTCGTGTCCGTCGCCGTGATCGGCCTCTACCTGGCCTTCCTCATCCCGATCTTCCTGCGGTGGCGGGCGGGCGAGAAGTTCCAGCAGGGTCCGTGGAACCTGGGCAACAAGTGGAAGTGGATGGCGCCGGTCGCGTGCATCGAGATCGTGATCGTCAGCATCTACTTCATCATGCCGTTCACCCCGGCGGGCACCCCGAGCTTCCTGCGCTGGATCAACAACTCGCCCAGTGCGGACGAGATCCCGTTCGAGTGGAAGTTCGTGAACTACGCGCCGATCCTGACGATCGGGGCGCTGGTCCTGCTGTGGATCGGCTGGCACCTGTCGGCGAAGAAGTGGTTCACCGGCCCGAAGACGACGATCGACCTGCCGTCGGGCGTCTCGTCCGCGGACGAGATCGCGCTCGAGCACGAGCACAAGGGCTTCCACCAGCCGCCCGGGACCTGATCGATCACGACGAACGCGGAACGGCCGGTCGCGCAGCCTTGGGGTCGCGCGACCGGCCGTTCCGCATGCGTGTCAGCGGCGCAACGGGGCCTGCCGGCTGACGGCGACATCGACCACCCGCCCGCCGACGTTCACCTGCCAGTCGCCGGTGTCGAGGAAGTCGAGGTCGACCACCTGGCCGTCCGGGCGGCGGGCGTACGCCAGCCCGACGCACGCGCCGACGGTCGCGCCGAACGCGGCGGATGTCACCTGGCCGGCCCCGACCCCGTCGCGCAGCAGCAGCTCGCCGCCCCACATCATCACGTCCGGCTCCGCGGCGACGAACGAGACCAGCCGCCGGCGGACGCCGTCGGCCCGGGCCTGCTCGACGGCGGCGCGGCCGAGGAAGTCGATGTCGGTCTTCAGCTTGGTCGCGAACAGCAGCCCCGCCTCGACCGGGTTGTAGTCCGGCCCGAGCTCGGGGCCGAAGGCGCGGTAGCCCATCTCCAGTCGCAGCGCGTTGATCGCGTAGTAGCCCGCGTGCGCGAGGCGGTGCTCGCGGCCGGCGCCCTCCAGCAGCTCGAACACCCCCACCGCGAACTCGGCCGGGACGTAGAGCTCCCAGCCGAGCTCGCCCACGTACGTGAGCCGTGTGGCGCGCACGGTGGCGAACCCGAGATCGATCTCCCGGCTGTCGCCGAACGGGAACGCCGCATCGGACAGGTCGGATCGCGAGAGCGACTGGAGCAGGTCCCGTGACCGAGGCCCCATGACCGCGAGCACCGTGTACGCGCCGGACACGTCGGCGACCTCGACGCGGCTGTCGCCGGCGTGCCGACGGATCCAGTCGCGGTCGCGCACCGGCGACCCGGCGCTGGTGACCCACAGGTACTCGTCCTCCGCGAGGCGCGTCACCGTCACGTCGGCTTCGTAGGTGCCGCGCGAGTTGAGCACGCCGGTGTACACCGTCCGTCCGACCGGGACGGCGACGTCGGCCGTGCACAGCCACTGCAGGAGGTCCGGCGCGTCCGGCCCCTGGACGAGCAGCTTTCCGAACGACGTCTCGTCGAACAGCGCAACGCCTTCCCGCGTCGCCCGCTGCTCGGCGTCGACCCAGGGCTTCCAGTTCTGGAAGCCCCAGGAGTAGTCGATCGTGGGCTCCTGCCCGGCGGGCGCGAAGAAGTTCGGCCGCTCCCAGCCCATCTTCGAGCCGAAGGAGGCGCCGCGCTCGGACACCAGCCCGTGAACGGCCGAGCGACGGAACGGGCGGGCCGTGTCGAACTCCCGATTGGGCCACGGGATCGCGTAGTGCAGGCCGAGGACCTCGCCGACCCGTGCCCGCAGCCACTGCGTGTTGGCGTTGAACGACGCGAACCGACGGATGTCGACGCCGACGAGGTCGGACTGCGGCTCCCCGGCGACGATCCACTCCGCCAGCGCCCGCCCGGCTCCGCCGGCCGACGCGATGCCCACCGAGTTGAACCCCGCGGCGACGTACATGCCCCGGACCTCCGGGGCCTCGCCGAGCACGAACTGGTTGTCCGGGGTGAAGCTCTCCGGTCCGTTGTAGAACTTCTTGATCCCGGTCTCGTTCAGCGCGGGCACGCGGTGCAGGGCGCTGTCCATGAGGATCTCGAAGTGGTCCCAGTCCTCGTCGAGGAGCTGGAACTCGAACGGGTAGGGCAGCTCGTCCGGGGCGACCCACGGCTTCGCGACTGGCTCGAACCCGCCGACGACGAGCCCCCCGACCTCCTCCTTCATGTACGTGTAGCCGTCGGGGTCGCGCAGGATCGGCATCATCCGGTCGACGCCCGCGATCGGCTCCGTCACGAC
>JAFIHP010000220.1 GCA_017849335.1 Actinomycetales bacterium
AACCGGCGGGAGCACCTCCGCGGCATCCGCCTGAGCCTGCGTTATCGTGGCGACGACCAGCCCACCCCGGAGGGAGCGAGCCATGATCAACGGCTTCAAAGAATTCATCATGCGCGGCAACGTCATCGACCTCGCCGTCGCGGTCGTCGTCGGCGCCGCGTTCACGGCGCTCGTCGCCGTGTTCACCGACTCGCTGATCAAGCCGATCATCGGGATCTTCCTCGGCGGCGGCGTGGATGCCGGGACGATCGAGATCCGCGGCCAGGTCATCAACATCACCGCCATGCTCAACGCCGTTCTCACGTTCGTCATCACGATGGCGGTGATCTACTTCGTGTTCGTCGTGCCGATGAACAAGTTCCGCGAGCGGCTGGCCGCCGGCAAGGCGACGGCCGAGGAAGAAGCAGCGGCGACGCCCGAGGACATCGCGCTGCTCACCGAGATCCGCGACCTGCTGAAGGCCCAGCGGGAGCAGTAGCCGCGGGGCCGTCCCCGCGTCAGCTGCCGTGGTGCGGCGGCACGTCCCGCCGCAGCTGGTCGTCCAGCGAGCCGAAGCCGCCGGACTCGTCCGCCGTGACGTCGGGCAGCAGGGCACCGGAGTCGACGCCGCTCGCCTGCCGGGTCGACCCGAGCTCGGCGAGCGTCTCGTCGATGGCTGACGCCAGGAGCCGGAGCTCGTCGCGCGTGACGACGAACGGCGGCGACACCTGCAGCGAGCCGTCGGCCAGCCCGCGGGTCAGCACCCCGCGTGCACGGACCCCCGCGACGACCCGTCCGAGGGTCGACGGGTCGGCCGCCAGCACCTCCGGCGCGATCGTGACCGCTCCCAGCAGGCCCACGCCGGACCGCACGTCCGACACCCACGCGTGCGCCCGCAGGGGCGCGAGGGCCGCCGACAGCGTGACCTGCATCGACGCGACCCGGGCGACGAGGTCCTCGGCCTCGATGATGTCCAGATTCGCCATCGCGGCGGCGGCGGCGCTCGCGTGGCCGGAGTACGTGTACCCGTGCCGCCACACCAGTCCCGGCGTCGTCCAGAACGGCTCGGCGACGCGACCGGAGACCAGCACCGCCCCCATCGGCAGGTAGCCGCTCGTCAGTCCCTTCGCCGTGAGCACGAGGTCCGGGTCCAGCCCGGTCGACGCGAACATCGCCCCGGTGCGTCCGTAGCCGCAGATCACCTCGTCCGCGACGAACAGCACCCCGCGGGCCGCGCAGACCTCACGCGCGGCCGACAGGTAGCCCGGGGGCGGCGGGAAGACCCCGCCGGCGCCGATGACCGGCTCGCAGAAGAACGCCGCGACGCGGTCCGCCCCGACGGCGTCGATGTGGTCGGCGAGCGCCTGGGCGTCGTCCCACGCGACCTGCTCGACCTGGGCGTCGAGTGGGCCGTGGCCCTCCCGGTTGGCGGCGATGCCCGCGAGCGACGTCCCTGCCAGGTGCATGCCGTGGTACGCCCGCGTCCGGGTCAGGATGATCGTGCGCTCCGGCCGCCCCTGGAGGTTCCAGTAGCGGCGCACGATCTTGCCCGCCGTGTCCACGCTGTCGCTGCCACCGCTGGTGAAGAACACCTTGGTGTCGGCCGTCGGGGCGATCGACGCGAGCCGGTCCGCCAGATCCAGCGTCGGCCGCGTCGCGAAGTCGCCGAAGTTGGAGTACGACGCCAGCTGCGACATCTGCCGCGCCACCGCGGCCCCGATCTCCTCCCGGCCGTGACCGACGTTGCAGTACCAGAGCGCCGCCGTCGCGTCGAGGAAGGAGCGTCCGTCCTCGGCCGTCACGGTGCTGCCCTGGCCCGACGCGATGACGAGGTCATGGCCGGCGACGGCGGACATGTCGGCGAAGGGGTGCCAGAACGCAGAGACGTGATCGGCAGGCATGCGGCGCACTCTAGGGCCGCCGCGAGCCGTCGCCGCAGGTACCGTCGGTCCATGACCGCGCGTGTAGTCCTGCTCGGAGCCACCGGGTTCACCGGCCGCCTCACGGCGGAGGCGATGGTGCGCGCCGGCCTTGCCCCGGTGCTGGCGGGCCGGTCCGTCGACGCGCTCGTCGCGCTGACCGGCGACCTGGCCGGGCTCGGACCGATGGACGCCCCGCCGTCGTGGGCGGTGGCCGACGCGAGCGACCCCGCCAGTGTGCGGGCGCTCGTGCACGATCCCGCCGACGTGCTCGTGTCGACTGTCGGCCCGTTCACCAGGCTCGGGCGCGCCGCGGTCGATGCCGCCGTGGACCAGGGCTGCGCGTACGTCGACAGCACGGGTGAGGGTCCGTTCATCCGGGCGGTGTTCGAGGACGACGGCCCGCGCGCCGAGCGGACGGGCGCGCGCCTGCTCACGGCGTTCGGCTACGACTACGTGCCCGGCAACCTCGCGGGAGCGCTGGCGATCCGTGCCGCCCGGGCTGCCGGCCGCGTGCCGACGGCGGTCGAGGTCGGCTACTTCGTCGACGGGCCCGCGGCGATGAGCAGCGGCACCCGGGCCAGTGCCGCGGCGATCGCGACGGACCTGCCGTACGCGCTCGAGGGCGGCCAGATCGTCGCCGGCCACGGGTCGGTCGCGACGTTCGACGTCGGGGGGACGTCCCGCGACGCCCTTCCGGTCGGGGCCACCGAGGCGTTCGCGCTGGCGCGGCTGGATCCGGGCGTGCGCGACGTGCGGACCTATCTGGGCTGGGCCGGTGCACGGACCCGTGCCATCCACGCCGCGTCGGGCGCCGCCGCGGCCGCAGCTCAGCTGCCGCTCGCCGGTGACGCGATCGACTCGCTGGCCAAGCGCGCGGCCGACGCGCCGACCGGGGTCGGTCCGGCTCGGTCCGAGCGCGAGCACGCGCGGACGGTCGCGGTCGCCCGGTGCCTCGACGGGGTCGGCCGGCACCTGAGCGGGTCGCGGGTCGAGGGGCCTAGCCCGTACGACCTGACGGCCGACCTCCTGGCCTGGGCAGCGGCGATGCTCCTGACCGGACGGAACCGGGGCGTAGGCGCGCTGGGCCCCGCCGACGCGTTCGGACTCGACCCCCTCGTCGAGGGCTGCGCCGCGATGGGCCTCGCCCCAACCGCCGAGACGACGTGAACGGTTGGCAATTCGGGCATTCCGCCCCCGAAAGTAACCGTCTGGGTCGTGTCGGCGGTGTGGGGTGGGGAGGGGCGACGTGAGGACGCTGGACCAGCCCGCGTGGCGGGCGCTCGCGGCGGCGCACGCCGACCGCGTCCGGCCGTGGGTCGCCGACCGCCTCGCCCGCCGCTCCGCCGGGCGTCCGCACGCGGTCTGGGACTTCCTGTTCGACTACTACCCGTACTCCCCCGGCCGGCTCGCGACCTGGCACCCCGGCCACGGCGTCGTCCTGGCGGGTCCGGCAGCCACGACGTACCTGTCCGAACGCGGCTACGTCGCGGTGGACGGCGGCGTCACCGCGGACCCGGCCGCGGCGTCACCGCAGCGCCTGCGCCTCGCGATCGCGATCCTGGGCCGCACGCGCGACCGGGCGCCCATGACCGGGTGCTTCGGGCTGCACGAGTGGGCCATGACCTACGGCCAGGCCCAGGACGAGGTCCGGCACACCTACGTACCGCTGCGCCTGGAGCCGGCCCAGATCGCGGAGACGGTCGACGCGATCGGCCTGCGCTGCACGCACGTGGACGCCTACCGGTTCTTCACACCCGAAGCCCTGCCGTTGAACGAGCACCGGCCCACCCGGTCGACCCAGCCCGACGACGAGCAGCCCGGCTGCCTGCACGCGTCGATGGACCTCTACAAGTACGCGTCGTGGTTCGCCCCGCTCGTCGGGTCGGACCTGGTGACCGACTGCTTCGAGAACGCGGCAGCGGCCCGCGAGCTCGACATGCGTGCCAGCCCCTACGACGTCTCGTCCTACGGGCTCGAGGCCGTGCGCGTGGAGACCGCCGAGGGCCGCCGGGAGTACGTCGAGCTCCAGCGGGCGGTCATCGAGCGGACCGCGCCGCTCCGGGACCGGCTGCTGGCACGGCTACGCGACGTGCAGGACGTATTTTCTAGTTAGTCAGTCGTGATAGTTTGTTTTCTCTCGCCACCCACGACTGGAGACCTGATGTCCGTCCTCACCGAGGTCCTGTCCGCCAACGAGTCCTACGCCGCGTCGTTCGGCGACAAGGGGTCCCTCGCCCTGCCACCCGCGCGGTGCTTCGCGATCCTCACCTGCATGGATGCCCGGCTGGACCCGGCGAAGTACGCCGGCCTGGTCGAGGGCGACGCCCACGTCATCCGAAACGCTGGCGGCCGAGCCAGTGACGACGCGATTCGCTCCCTGGTGATCTCGTACAAGCTCCTGGGCACGAAGGAGTGGTTCGTCATCCACCACACAAACTGCGGCATGGAGTTCTTCACCGACACCGTGATGCGCGGCCTGCTCGCGAACAGCCTGGAGACCGCCGCCCTCGGCGAGGACGGCTTCTACGACGTCGGCACCGGGCCGGGCTCCGCGGAGGCCAGCTACATCGACTGGCTGACGATCTCCGACAACGCCCAGAGCGTGGCCGAGGACGTCACCCGAATCCGCAACCACCCCCTCGTTCCGCGCTCGATCCCGATCTACGGCTTCATCTACGACGTGGCAACCGGACGGCTGGTCGAGGTCCCAGCGGCCACGGAGGCGGGCCGCGCCGGGTGAGCCGTCGTTGACCCGTCGCCCGGCGGGCGGAACACTCCTGCCATGACGAGCACCCGGGGAATCGGCGGGATCTTCATCCGCGCGCAGGACCCGGACCGGCTGAGCGCCTGGTACGCCGAGCGGCTGGGAGTCGGTGCCGGCCTGACCGGGGGCGACGACCTCGAGCCGCTCCCGTGGGCGTGGCACGCGGCCGGCGGACCTGTCGTGTTCGCGCCATTCCCGGCGGACACCGACTACTTCCCGGGGGACACGGCGTTCATGCTCAACCTGCGCGTCGCCGACCTCGACGCCGCGCTTGCGCCCTTCCGCGAGGCGGGCGACGTCGTCGTCCAAGAGCCGGACTGGGACTCGCCGGAGACCGGACGCTT